>DATEOG010000045.1:0-12479 GCA_035274345.1 Gemmatimonadaceae bacterium | reverse complement strand
GAGCTCTACCTGAACCAGATCGCGCTCGGAAATGGTGCCTACGGAATCGAGACCGCGGCGCAGCGCTACTTCGGCAAATCCGCGCGCGAGCTGAACCTCGCCGAAGCCGCGACGCTCGCCGGCCTGCCGAAGGCGCCCGAGCGCTACAATCCGCGCCGCTCTCCCGAACGGGCGATCCAGCGCCGCAACACCGTCCTCGAGATCATGCGCGAGCAGAAGGCAGTGAGCGACGCGGACGCCAGCCTCGCGAAAGCGTATCCCCTCCAGCTCGCGCGCCGCTCCGAGGCGGGCGACATCGCGCCCTACTACGTCGAGTGGATCCGGCAGCAGCTCGAGCAGCAGTTCGGTCAGCGCCTCTACGAGCAGGGGCTCAAGGTCTACACCACGCTCGACGTCGACCTGCAGTCCGCGGCCGAGCGCGCGTTGGAGAATCAGCTCCGCGCGATCGAGTCGGGTAAGTTCGGCCCCTTCCCGCACCGCTCGTACGAAGCGCACATGGCCAGCGCCTCGGAGCGCACGGGCGAGCAGACGTCGCCCAACTCGCCGTACCTGCAGGGTGCGTTCGTCGCCATGGACCCGCGCAGCGGCGCCATTCGCGCGCTCGTCGGCGGCCGCGACTTCGACGACTCGAAGTTCAATCGCGCCACGCAGGCACTCCGCCAGCCGGGATCGACGTTCAAGCCGATCGTCTACGCCGCGGCCGTGCAGAACGGCCGGCCGCCGACGTACATCGTCGACGACTCGCCGGTTTCGGTGCCGCAGTCGGGGGGCGGCAACTGGACGCCGCAGAACTACGACGGAAAGTTCGAGGGATTGATGTACATGCGGCGCGGCCTCTACCAGTCGCGCAACATCGTCGCGATCAAGGTCGGCATGGAGCTCGGCCCATCCACCGTGATCGAGATGGCGCGCAGGTTCGGTATCACGACCCCGATCCCGCCCTATCCATCGATCTACATCGGCGCCGCGGACGTCTATCCGATCGAGATGATCGCCTCCTACAGCGCCTTCGCCACGCTCGGCACGCGGGCGGCGCCGAACGGGATCGTGCGCGTGGAGAACTCGAAGGGAGACGTCCTGTGGGAGCCGACGCCGCAGCGCACGCCGGTGATGTCGCCCGAGGAAGCGTGGTTGATGGTCAGCATGATGAAGGACGTGGTGCAGCGCGGCACCGCGGCAGGCTCGGTCGGCAGCCAGTTCCGCATTCCCGCCGGCGGCAAGACGGGGACGACGAACGACGGCGCCGACGTCTGGTACATCGGCTACACCTCCGACCTGGTGGCCGGCGTGTGGATGGGGCTCGACAAGCCGAAGAAGATCAAGGGGAACGCCCAGGGCGGCCTGCTCGCGGCTCCGGCGTGGACGGCATTCATGCGCGAGGTGTATCGCCGCAGGTCTCCATCGCCGGACTGGCTGCGTCCCGAGGGCATCGTCGAGCGGCAGATCGATTACGCCACCGGGCAGCTCTGGGCTCCTGGCTGCGGCCCTGCGATCTCCGACTATTTCCTCGCCGGAACCGATCCGATCGCCACCTGCATTCCGCCCGTGGAGACGTATCCGACGACTCCCGGCACACCCGGCGAGCCGTCCGCGAGCCCGGTGGACACCTCGTTCGGATTCCCCGCGCCGCGGCCCGACACGTCGGCGCTGTCGCGCATTCGCGCGTCGGGGGGCAGCGTGGTGACGCCCGGGGCCGCTCCGATTCCACGTGCGTCGCGTCCGCGTCCGACGCGCGACAGCACGGTCGCGCCGCCTCCCGGGACACCCGCGCCGCGCGACACGAGCAACCCGTTCACGCTTCCCCCGTCGCAGCGCAGATGACGTGGCAGCCCGTCGACTGCCACGCCCACTCGACACACTCGGACGGCGCGCTCAGCGTGGCCGACGTCGTGGAGAAGGCGCGCACGCTCGGCGTACGTCCCAGCGTCACCGACCACATCTCGCACGACGCGCCCACGACGGTCGACTCGCCGCGAGCCGTCGCGCGCTATCTCGACGACCTCGAGGAGTACGACGTGCTGCGGAGCGGAGAGTTCTGCTGGCACGACTCGCTGTGGCGTGAGCTGCCGCCGGACACCGTGCGCCGATTCTCGCACCGCGTCGGCTCGCTGCACTCGATTCGCCTGCAGGGCGGCGACTACTTCCGCGTCTTTCACCGAGAGCTGCCGAGCGGTCTCACGCCCGAGGCGTACGTCGAAGCGCACGTCTCGTCGCTGGAAGCACTCGCCGCCGAGATGCCGATCGACGTCTTCGCGCATCCGACGCTGATCTCGCCGGCGCTGCGTCATATCGATCCGCACGCGCTCTGGAGCGAGGCGCATGAGGATCGTCTCGTTCGCGCGCTGCACGGGGCGGGGATCGCATTCGAGATCTCGAACCGCTATCGGCCACACCCGCGCATCGTCCGCCGCGCCGCCGAGGCAGGTGTGCGGCTGTCGCTCGGATCCGACGGTCATTCGCGCGAGCAGGTCGCGGACGTCGCGCATCCGCTCTCGCTCGCGCGCTCCGCGGGCGTGCGCGACGAGGATCTGTACGATCCAACGCGTCACGGCTCTCGCACCGGCGCCTTCGACGGATGACGCGCTACCACGCGCGGTGGGTCGTTCCCGTTTCGGCACCACCCATCGCGCGTGGCACGCTCGTGGAGCGCGACGGATGCATCGCCTGGGTCGGTCCGCGCGACGATGCTCCTCCGCTCGTGGACGGCGACGACGACGTCGATCTCGGCGACGCGATCCTCCTGCCGGGCCTCGTCAACGCACACTGTCACCTCGAGCTCACGGCGATGCGTGGCTTCCTCGACGGTCTCGCGTTCCGCGAATGGATCCTGCGCCTGACGTCGGCGCGGCGCGCGGTGCTCGACGCGCCCGCGCTGCTGGACGCGGCGCGCCTCGGCGTCGAGGAAGGTGTGCGCGCCGGGGTCACGACGTTCGCCGACACCGGTGACTCGGGCGGCGGCTTCGACGCCATGCTCGAGTACGGCGTGCGCGGGATCTGCTATCGCGAGGTGTTCGGTCCCGACCCGGCACAGTGCGAGCGTGCGATTGCCGAGCTGCGTGAGAAGGTCGAGGCGATGCGTGCGCGCGAGACGTCGCTCGTTCGGGCGGGGATCTCGCCGCACGCACCCTACACCGTCTCCGATCCGCTCTATCGCGCCACCGCCGCGCTCGCGCGCGAGCTCGACGTTCCGGTCGCGGTGCACATCGCGGAGAGTGCGCTCGAAGCCGAGCTCGTCGCGGCCGGCGCCGGCTCGTTCGCCGATGGTCTGCGCCAGCGCGGCATCGCCGTCGCACCGCGCGCGCGCTCGGCGATCGCGCTCCTCGACGCGCTCGGCGTGCTCGGCGTCGATCCGCTGCTCATTCACTGCGTGCGCGTCGACGACGACGACATCCGCGTGATCGCCCGGCACCGATGCGCGGTTGCGCACTGTCCCGCCTCCAACGCGCGGCTCGCGCATGGTGTCGCGCCCCTCGCCGAGCTGCTCGCGGCCGGCGTGGACGTCGGGCTGGGCTCCGACTCGGTGGCGAGCAACGATCGCATGGATCTGCTCGACGAGGCGCGACTGGCACTCCTGTTCGCCAACGCGCGCGCGCGAGCGCCGAACACCCTGTCGACCGTGGAAGCGCTCGAGCTGGCGACGCTTCGCGGCGCGCGTGCGCTGCGGCTGGACCGCGTCGTCGGCTCGCTCGAGGTGGGCAAGGCGGCCGACCTCGCCGCGTTCCCGCTGGCATCGCTCGGCCGCGGCCCGACCCATGATCCCGTCGCCGCCGCGGTACTGGCCCTGGCCGGCACCCCCGCGTCGTTCGTCGCCGTGGCCGGCCGGCCGCTCGTACGCGAGGGTCGGTTTTTCGATGCGGATTCGTCGCTCGCGCGTCGAGTACAGGAGAGCGCCGATCGGCTGCAGGCGTGGCTCGCGACCCCGGATGGCGCGCGCGCGATCTCGGCGCCGCAGCCGACGGCGGGTCGCTGACGACGCGGCACCACCCGCGTCACTGTGTGTAATGTCTTGTTGGGGCTGTTGCAGGGGCGTACTTTTCAGATGAGTCGCACAACGCCTGGAGGGATCGCGTGATCCTCGGTTGTCTGGCACTGAATGCGTCGTTCGAGCCGCTGACGATGGTCCCCATGCGTCGGGCGCTTCGTCTCGTCATCGATGGCAAGGCCGAGATCGTCGAGGCGGAGCAGGACCGCGTCGTCCGCTCCGAGCGGCTCACGATGCCCAGGCCCGCGGTGATCCGGCTCACAAAGTTCATCCACGTCCCGCGCCGGTTCCGCCGCCAGGTCACGAACACCTTCCTGTTCGCGCGCGACCACTACCGCTGCCAGTACTGCGGCCGCCCCGCGGCCGAGCTCAAGCCGCGCGAGGCGCTCACGCGCGATCACGTGATCCCGATGTCGCGTGGCGGCACCAACGACTGGACGAACGTCGTGACGGCGTGCTCGCCGTGCAACACTCGCAAGGGCAACCGCCTGCCGTTCGAGATCGGGATGGTCCCGCTCACCCGACCGGTTGAGCCGCACTTCGTGCACCTCTCGTGGGCGGTCCGCCGGCTGACGCAGACGCAGGCCCGCTACATCCGCACCTTCTACGGCGACGCCATTCTGCATCAGCTCGAGGCGCTCGAGCATCGAACGCACCCGCATCGAGGGCATGCGGGAAGCCATCACGTGCTGGAGAGGGGAGACAGATCGGGGGCCGCGGCGGACTAAGCTGAGGCCCCTCTTCGTTGCATCGCATCGGAGGTCGGCGACGCGGACCCTCGCGACGTCAGCTTCCGTTCACGATTCGCTGGCGTTCCGCCACGAACGTCGAGCTCCTGCGATCGTAGTGGCGGTTCTCTCCGCCCAGCATGCGCAGCATCAGCGTCCGCACGCCTGAGCCGACCGCGCTCGCCGCTGTCGAGCCGCGAACGCCGCGCAGCCAGCGCTCCAGCTGATCCATGTCGCTCACCGAGAGCGCCGCGATGTCGAGCGCGTAGTTGTAGTAGTACCGGCGCCCCTCGCGCTGCGGCTGCAGCGTGATGCGGAGGGGGCGCTCCAGGACGCTCTGCGCCGTCGTCAGCGTCGCGAAGCTGCCCAGATCCTGCATGCGCCCACTCTGGCGGCGCGCCACGCCATATCGCTGACGTGACGGATCGTAGGCGACGATCATCTCCCACTCCTGGGTCCCTTCCAGATCGTTGAACAGCCCGCCCGAGCGCCAGAGCTCGAGCCGGAATCGCAGCGAGATCGGAAAGCCGGCGCGCACGAGATCGCGCATCTCCGAGTCGCTGAACAGACCTGACGTCGTCACGACACCGGTCGTGCTCGCGGTCGGGACGCTCACGTCGAGCTGTACGCGCTGCTGCGCCGCGGCGGGAGCGCTTCCCGTCACGAGAAACGCCCATGCGAACAGGATCCGGCGTGCGAAACGATTCACGCGCTAGAACCGGTGCTTCACTCGAACGAACACGTTCAGCGGCTCGTTCGGCGCCGACAACGCCTTCGCCAGATAGACGCCGAAATGATCGAACGCGAGACCGGCGCCGATGTCGGTGCGATACGACGAGAGCGACGGCACGTCGTGACGGCCGATGTTGAGCGGGCTACCCGGCGCATTCACCAGCCAACCGCGGCCGGCATCGGCGAAGAACACCCATGCGCCGTCGAGCCGCAGCGGCGTGCGGCGTGCGGCGCCGCGTCCGCGCGAGACCGAGATGCGCAGGTCGTTGCGATACTCCAGTTGTGTCAGCGCTACGCGCTCGCATTGCGCCGGCCGGCCCGGCGGCGCGAGCCCCTCGCTGCACGTGCCCACGTCGAGCCCCTCGGTGCTCCGGAAGTCGAAGCCAGGGATCGTTCCCGGCCCGTCGATCGACAGCCGGCGCTGCAGCGGCAGCGGATCGCCGCTCAGCCAGCCGCCGAACGCCAGTCTGAGGTTGAGCTGCGCGCTCGGCGACACCCGGTTGTACCGCCGCACGTCGAAGACTCCGCGGGTGTAGCGCGTCGGACCATCCGGCAGGATGCGCACGTTCGGCGACGTCGGGCCCGGGGCGTCGATCCAGCCCGCGCCGCGCTCGACGTCGGCGAAGACGTACCAGCCCGCCCACGGGTTCAGCTCGTCGTTCCGCGTGTCGATGCGCAGGGTGACGTTCACGAGGTGAAAGCGGCCCGCGTCCATCTGCGGATTCTCCCGCCATGCCACGCCGTTCCACGCGAACGCGAACGGGTCGTTCGTCGAGCGCGCCCGCCATCGCTCGTCCCCGTACGACAGCGTGAGATCGGCGTCCTCCGTCGCCCGCAACGCGGCGAAGAGCTGGCCTCCGTGCCGTCCATAGTAATCCCGGTAGTCGCGATGGAAGAAGAACGACGCGAGTGCCACTTCGGCGTTGCTCAACTGCCACTCCTCCACGCCTCGTACGACGTCGTAAAGCCGGCCTCCCACACTCACGCCGAACTGGCGGCCGGCCCGCGCTTCGCCCGTCACCTCGTGACCGACGTCGGGCGTCGCGCCCGAGAAGCTGCTCTCCGTGCGCAGCACTGCGGTCGCGTCGAGCTTGAGGTGACCCCAACCCTGATCGCGATACAGCACGGGCCCGATGCGCACGGGCAGCCCTTCGACACGGTTGTACACGCCCGCGTTCGCGATCTCGAGCCGGTTGAAGTTCCGCCGGCCGCGCCGCTCGAGCCGCCGCCACCACGGCTCCTCGGCGCTCGTCCCCTCGAGTCGCGCCACGAGCTGATCGCCTTCCTGCGTGTAGTGCAGCGGCGGATGATAGATGCGCAGCTCGCCCCCGATCACCGCGCCTTCGCTTCCCTCCACCTCGCCCCCGACCACGAGCAGCTCGCCGTCGATCCGTGCGCCGCGCAGCAGGATCACGTCGCTGTTGATCGCCAGCACGCGCCCGCGTACGTGTCCCCCCACGGTCAGCGGTCCGTTCAGCACCGCCACGTCTCCCGCGACCTCGCGTCCCGCTTCGATCTCCGTGCGCTCCGTGGCGCGAAGCGTCGTCGTGGCGTTGAACAGCGCCACGGTCTCCCGTGCCACGTCGCGGGGAAGCTGGTCACGCGCGAGCGTCGTGTCGCGCTGCGCGTGCGACGCCAGCGGAACGCAGACGCCGAGCACGGAGAGGAGGAGAGTGCGCAATGTGCTCACAAGCGATGGGTCCGGGATCCTACCCCGCCTCCGATCATTCGTCGCCGACCGGGATACCCAGCCGGCGCATCCGGCGATACAGGTTGGCCCGGTCAGTCTTCAGCCGTCGCGATGCTTCGGCCACGTTCCCTCCCGCCGCCGACAATGCGCGCACGATGAGCGTGCGCTCGTGGTCGTCCAGTGTGTCGGTGAGCGAGCTGTCGAGCGCCGTCGGATCCGGGAGTGGCTCGGCGCGCCGCGCTCCGGCGTCCACGGGCAGCACTGCGCGCACGTCCTGCTCGTCGACGTCGCCGCCGGCGTGCAGGATCGCGAGCCGCTCCACGATGTTCGCCAGCTCGCGCACGTTACCCGGCCACCGGTGGCGTGCGAGCAGCGACATGGCGCCCGCCGTGAAGTGAGGCGCACGACGCCCAGTCCGCGCGCGGTGCAGGGCGGAGAAGTGCGCGACGAGCGCCGGGATGTCGTCGGGTCGCTCGCGCAGCGGCGGCACCTCGATCGGGATCACGTTCAGGCGAAACAGGAGGTCCTCGCGGAACACGCCCTCCGTCACGGCGCGCGTCAGATCGCGGTTGGTCGCGGCCACGATGCGGACGTCGACGCGGATCGACTTCGCTCCCCCCACCCGCTCGATCTCCTTCGCCTCGATCGCCCGCAGGAGCTTCGCCTGCGCCTCTGCGCCCAGGTCCCCCACCTCGTCCAGGAACAGCGTCCCGGTGTGCGCGAGCTCGAACCGTCCGATCCGCCGCTCCGTCGCGCCCGTGAACGATCCCTTCTCGTGGCCGAACATCTCGCTCTCCACCAGATCGCGAGGGATCGCCGCGCAGTTCACTCGCACGAACGGACGGTCGCGCCGAGGACTCTGCGCATGGATCGCCGACGCGACGAGCTCCTTCCCCGTGCCCGACTCCCCCGTCACCAGAATGCGCGCGTCGGTCGGTGCGACGCGCGCGATCAGCTCGCGCACCCTGGCCATCGCCGGGCTGGCGCCGATCATCTCCCCGCCGAGGCCGAGATCCTCGCGCAGCGTTCGCGCCTCGCGCCGCACGCGTCGGAGCTCCAGCGCCGACGCCAGCGCGAGCAGCACACCCTCGGGCGACAGCGGCTTCTCGAGGAAGTTGAACGCTCCCAGCTTCGTCGCCTTCACCGCGTCGCTCAGGCCCGCCTTGCCGCTCATCATGATCACGGGCACGTCCGGCGCGCTCTCGCGCAGGCGCGCGAGCGTCCCCAACCCGTCGAGCTCTCCCGGCATCATGAGATCGAGCAGCACGACGTCCGGCGCGGTCTCCGCCGCGCGCGCCACTCCGGTCGCGCCGTCCGCGGCGTCGCGCACTTCATAGCCCTCGCTCGCGAGCAGCGCGCCCACCATCCGCCGGATGTTGGGCTCGTCGTCGACGATCAGGACACTCGACATCGATCGACTACGCCTTGCACTCGCGGCGTGACACGGCGCGCGCGGTCAGCGGCCGGGCGGTGTGCCGCCCGGGCCGGATGGGGGAGACACGCGCTCCGCGAGCAGCTTCGTCGTGAACCGCTGGCCCTCGGAGATGCGTTCCACTTCCACCGCGATCGAGTCAATCGCCTGTTCCATGCGCTCGAGCCGCGCCGTCACCTCGCCCGGGATGCGCTCCGGCGGGGTGCCCTGTTCCATCCGCTTCGCGACCGCGCGAGCCAGCGGCCACCCGATCGCCGTGATCGGCACGATCGCCATCGCCATGATCGGAATCCATTCCCCGCCGATGAGCATGTCTTATCCCAATGCACCCGGCGCTTCCACCGGGAGAAAGAGTCTGATCGTCGTTCCGTCGCCCGTCGTGCTTTCGGCCTCCACCAATCCGTCGTGCGCCAGGAGCGTCTGCCGCACGATCGCCAGTCCCAGTCCGGTGCCGCCGGGCTTGTGAGTGAAGTACGGCTCCCAGATGCGCGACAGCCGCTCCTTCGGAATCCCCACGCCGTTGTCGCGCACGGAAACCTCCACCATCGGCCGTCCGTTGCGCGGCGCGCGCCGCGCGGAAACCTCCACCGGCGATCCCGGCGCGCTCGCCTCCACGGCGTTGAGCAGCACGTTCGTCAACGCGCGTCCAAGCGCGTCCACGTGCCCCGGCACCATCGGTACGTCGCCCGCCACGTCGACGACGACGGGTGTCTCCGCCGGAACCACGCTCCGCGTCGTCGCCCGCACCAGCTCTCCGAGATCCACCGGCGCGCGCGGACCCTCGGGCAGTCGGCCGAACAGCGCGAAGTTGCGCGCCATCTCCTCCAGCCGCTTCGTCTCCGCTTCGAGCACGTCGATCGTCTCGCCGAGCGAGTCCGGCGCCTCGCGCCGCAACCGCGCGATCGCGAAGCGAATCGGCGTCAACGGATTCTTCAGCTCGTGCGCCACCTGCCGCGCCGACTCCCGCAATGCCGTTGCGCGCTCGGCCTCCACGGCGCGCGTGCGGCCCAGCTGAAGCTCGGTGGCCATCTCTCGCATCCGGTTGCGCAGCACCACGAACTCCGGCGCGCCCTTGCGTGGTGGACCTTCGGGGAGAGGCTCCCCCCTCCCGATCGTTTCCGTCCAGCCGACCAACTCGCTCAGCGGCCGACTGAGGTTGCGGCTCAGGTGGCCTGCCACGCGCGATGCTACCACGCCGAACAGCAGCGCCGCGCCCAATGCCGCGAGCGCCGCCACGGCTGGCGCCCGCCGCGTCATCAGAAACTCCATCTGGCGCCCACGCAGCAACCCTTCGTCGAGCGAGCGCTGATGCTCGTCCAGCAGTGCCCGCTGTGCGGACGTGAGCGGTGCCGCACGGACCGCGGAGATCGCGCGACCGCCTGTCGCCGCGATGTCCTCCATCGCCGGCGTGGTGCCCAGCAGCGGAAGCGCGCGGACCACGGTCATCGCCCACGCGGCCGCGAGCACGATCGTCGGAGTGAGCGCGAAGCCGAGAAGGATGAGGAACAGACGAGCGCGGAAACCGACCTGCTTCACGAGTGCTCCGTACGCTGCGCAGGGAGGGGGGTCGCGATAACATACTGGCCACCCCGGAGACCAACCACCCTTGTCACGGCCATGCGCGTCCACACGAGCTACCGCACGTTCAAGACGGCGAAGCGGCAGGAGATCATCGACATCACCGATGACGTCGAAGCCTGCCGCGCGAAGGCCGACGTCACCGAAGGCATGGTGCTCGTCTCCGCGATGCACATCTCCGCGTCCGTCTTCGTGAACGATCACGAGCCCGGATTGTGGGCCGACATCCTCGATTGGCTCGAGCAGCGCATCGCGCCGTGGGAGCCCGATGCCTATCGCCACAACAGCGGCACCGGCGAGGACAACGCCGCGGCGCACCTGCGATCGCTCACGATCGGACACGAAGTCATCGTCCCGGTCACTGCTGGGCGCCTCGACCTCGGTCCCTGGCAGCGTGTCTTCTATGGCGAATGGGATGGCCGTCGGCCCAAGCGCGTGGTGTTCAAGACCATGGGCGACTGACCACCTCATCGGCCGTCATCCCGAGCGCGTCGTGTTCAAGGCCATCGGAGACTGACCACCTCATCGGCCGTCATCCCGAGCGTAGCGCGGAGCGCGGAGTCGAGGGATCTGCACCCCTGTGTCCGCTCCCGCCTTACGCATCTCGTTGGGAGACCATAGATTGCGCCTCGGCCACTCAAGTCGGCGCGAGCTTCGAGCCCGCGGCGTCGGGGGTGACCGGTCAATGACGGTGACGGCGTGATCGGTGCCGCCCACGAATCTGCGCGTCGCGCAGCGGGCGAGCCGGTGTACGTACGCACCGCGAACCGCCTCTCGGGCGGACGCCGCGATCGCCGGCCGAACGACGGCCGGGCGACCTCCGCCGATGAGAGCACGGGCGCTGCACCACGGTGCTGGCACGCCCGCTCACATGCCATGCGTCACGTGACGCAAGGGACAGCATGAATCCACGCTCTTCGCGGAATGGACCGTCGCGCTCCGGCGCTGCGCTGATCCACCGCGGACCACAGGCGCTCAGCGCGCCGCACGCCGCTTCGGCCAACTACGTGCCTCCGATGCACGCCCCGAACGCGGCCCTCCTCATCGACTTCGACAACGTCACGATGGGGATCCGGTCCGACCTCGGGAAGGAGCTTCGCACGCTCCTCGGTTCGGACATCATCAAGGGGAAGGTCGCCGTCCAGCGCGCCTATGCCGACTGGCGGCGCTACCCACAGTACATCGTCCCCCTCGCCGAGTCCTCGATCGACATGATCATGGCGCCGGCGTACGGATCGTCGAAGAAGAACGCCACCGACATCCGACTTGCCGTCGACGCGATGGAGCTCGTCTTCACGCGCCCCGAGATCGGCACCTACATCCTGCTCTCCGGCGACAGCGACTTCGCCTCACTCGTCACGAAGCTCAAGGAGTACGGCAAGTACGTCATCGGCGTCGGCATCCGCGAATCGTCGAGTGACCTGCTCGTCATGAACTGCGACGAGTACTACAGCTACAACGCCCTCGCCGGCCTGGTGAAGAACTCCGAGGAGGAGGAGGCGGCGAAGAAGTGGGATCCGTGGGAGCTCGTCACCGAGGCGGTCAGCCGCATGAAGCGCAACGGCGACGTCATGCGCTCCGACAGGCTCAAGCAGGTGATGCAGGAGATCGACAGCACCTTCGACGAGAAGGATCTCGGCATGGCGAAGTTCTCGCGCTTCGTGCAGGACGCCGTGCAGCGCGGTCTTCTCTCCGCTACGAAGCTGGAGAACGGCCAGCTCGAGATCGGCCTTCCGAGCGGTGCCAGGGGCGAAGCACGCGCCGCGGAGAATGCCGCCGCCGACGAAGCCGCTCGCGGCGATGGGGCCGAAGCGGGTGAGGACCGCAAGCGCGAAGGACGCGGCCGTCGCGGCCGTCGTGGCCGGGGTGGCCGCGATAGAGAGGACAGAGGTCCACGCGCCGACCGCCCGGCCGCCGAGCAACCGCTCGATGGAGAGGCGGCCGCCATGCCCGAGATCAAGCCGCGCGTACAGCTCGATGAAGTCGCACCGATCGCGGAACCGGCGCCGCGCGCACCCGAGCGTAGCGGTCGCCCCGAGCGTCAGGACCGCCAGGAGCGCGCACCGCGCACGGAGAGCGCCGAGCAGATCGGCATCACCGGCGAGCGTCTCACGCGCGACGAGGCGTTCGATCTCGTGCGCCGCTCCGTCGAATCGCTCGTCAGCGCCGACGAGGCGGTGCGCGCGAGCGTCGTCCGCGCCAAGGCGCGTGACCTGCTCGGTCGCGACAGCGAGAGTCTCAGCGATCGCAACTTCCCGCGCATCCTGAAGGACGCGCACGACAACGACGTGATCGACCTGCGCCGCCGCGGTGACGACTTCGAGATCGCTCGCGCGG
>DATEOG010000044.1:0-8064 GCA_035274345.1 Gemmatimonadaceae bacterium | reverse complement strand
AGGCGGGGACCGAGTGAAGTCAACGGGACAAGCGTAGCGGCGACAGCGGTTTACGCCGGTGGTACGGCGTCAGGATGCGCGCGCGCGCCGACGCTGCGCCGCGGTGGCGATCGCGGGCTTGCCGGTGTGCGAGGCGCGGCGGAGTCCCGAGGGAAGGTTCCAGTCCGGCAGCACGGTCCGCAGCCATTCACCGGTGTGGGAGCCCACGACGGCGGCAACTTCCTCGGGCCGTCCGACCGCAATGATCTCACCGCCGGCGTCGCCGGCTTCGGGGCCGAGATCGACCACCCAGTCGGCGAGCTTGATGACGTCGAGGTTGTGCTCGATGAGCACGAGTGTGTGGCCGGCGTCGACGAGACGATCGAACACCTGGGCAAGCTTCCGGATGTCCTCGAGATGGAGGCCCGTCGTCGGCTCGTCCATGATGTACAGCTTGCGCCCGCCCTTTCTGGAGCCGAGCGCGAGCTCGCGCGCGATCTTCAACCGTTGCGCCTCGCCACCGGAAAGGGTCGTCGCTGGTTGGCCGAGCCGAAGGTAGCCGAGCCCCACCTGCTGCAGCTGCCACAGCGCCTGGCCGAGCTTCTCCTCGTACGGGAAGAATCGAATGGCCTCGTCCACGGTCAGCTCGAGCACGTCGGTGATGCTCTTCCCGAAGTACTTCACGTCGAGCACCTCGGGCTTGAAGCGCTTGCCGCCGCAGTCGTCGCAGGGGACGAACACGTCGGCCATGAACACCATCTCGACCTCGAGATAGCCCGCGCCCTCGCACGTCTCGCAGCGGCCGCCGGCGACATTGAAGCTGAACGTGCCGGAGGTGTATCCGCGCTGCCGCGCCGTCGGCAGCGACGCGAAGATGCGTCGCACCTCGTCGAATGCCTTCACGTACGTCACCGGATTCGAGCGCGGCGACTTGCCGATCGGGCTCTGGTCGACGAGCACGACTTCATCGAGCGCCTCGTAGCCGGACAGGCTCTCGAACGCGCCGACCTTCTCGCCAAGGTGCTGCTTGGCCGAATGCTCGCCGGTCAGCTTGGTCTCGAGAGCGCGCATGAGCACGTCGTGCACGAGCGTGCTCTTGCCACTGCCCGACACGCCGGTGACCGCCGTAACGGCGCCGAGTGGCAGTCGAAGATCGACGCGCTTCAGATTGTGTTCGCGCGCGCCGGTGAGCACCAGCCACTGCGGGCCGACCCGTCGGCGCGTCTCGGGGATCGGGATCTCGCGCGCGCCGCTGACGTACTTGCCGGTGAGCGGGCTCTCGGCGATGCGCGACATCGGGCCGGCGAAGACCAGCTGACCGCCCTTCTCGCCGCTCTGGGGCCCCAGCTCGACCATGTAGTCGGCCGCCTTGATCGCATCGAGGTCGTGCTCGACGACGAGCACCGTGTTGCCGCCGTCGCGCAACCGCAGGAGCAGCTTGAGCAAACGGTCCATGTCGCGCGAATGCAGGCCGATCGACGGCTCGTCGAGCACGTACAGTGTGTCGACGAGATGCGAGCCGAGGGAGTTCGCGAGCCCGATGCGCTGCGCCTCGCCACCCGACAGCGTGCGCGTCGCGCGATTGAGCGAGAGGTAGTTCAGGCCGACGTCGCAGAGGAAGCGCACGCGATCCTGCGCCTCCTTGAGAATGTGCGCCGCGACCTCACGCTCGAATGCGGTGAGCGCGAGCTCATCGAGCCATGTGGTGAGCGCGCTGATCGGGAGATCGCTCACCTCCGCGATGCTGCGGCCGGCGATCTTCACCTGAAGCGACTCGGGCTGGAGCTTGGTACCGTGGCACGCCGGACACTCCTGCGCCGTCTGGTATTGGCGAAGGAAGACGCGGATGTACTGCTTGTAGCGCTTCTCCTCGAGATCACGCAGGAAGGGGAAGATGCCCTTGTACCCGCGCACGCTGGCGTGGAGAAGCTTGTGACGCTGCGCGATCCCGAGATCACGGAAGGGAACGTCCATGGGAATCCCCTCGCGGCGCGCGAAGTCGGCGAGCGCACGACGCTTGTTGTCGTAGCGCGGCTTCGTCCACGGATCGATCGCGCCGTCGCGCAGTGAGCGCTCCGGATAGGGAACGACGAGCGACTCGTCGTACTCCAGGATCGCGCCGAAGCCATTGCACTGCGGACAGGCGCCCCGGGGGGAGTTGAAGGAGAACAGCTGCGGCGTAGGCGCCGGCGCCGTGGTCCCGTCGTTGGGGCACTCGAATCGCTCGGTGAAGCGCAGCCGCGTCACCGACGCGCCGTCGAACGGAGAGATGATCGGATCGGCGAACAGGATGACGGCGTCGCCATCGCCCTCGCGAAACGCCGTCGCGACCGCATCGGCGAGCCGGCTGCGCGCCTCGGCGCCCACGACGAGCCGATCGACGACGACGAGCAGCTCCTTCGCGAAGGTGACGTCGACGTTTGCGACCATGAGCTCATCGAGATGGCGCACGACGCCGTCGAGGCTCACGCGCACGAACCCCTGCGCGCGGAGGTTCTCGATGACGACGTCGTGGGTGACCTCGTCCGACAGCTTGAGGGGTGCCGCGACGTAGAAGCGCGCACCTTCCTGGACTGCGAGCACCGTGTCGGTCACCGATTGCACGGTGTCCGGCTTCAGCTCGCGGCCACACTTGGGGCAGATCGTGCGACCCACGCGCGTCCACAGCAGGCGTAGATAGTCGTAGATCTCCGTCGCCGTCCCGACCGTGGAGCGAGAGGTCTTCGTCGGGTTCTTCTGCTCGATGGCTACGGCGGGAGAGAGTCCGTCGATGTGATCGACGGAAGGCTTCTCCATGCGCTCGAGGAACTGACGCGCGTAGGCGGAAAGCGACTCGACGTAGCGCCGCTGTCCCTCGGCGTAGATCGTGTCGAAGGCGAGCGAAGACTTGCCCGAGCCGGAAGGCCCCGTGACGACCGTGAACGATCGTCTCGGGATCTCGAGGTCGAACCCCTTGAGATTGTGCTGCCGCGCGCCGCGGACGACGATCCGGTCCTTCATGATCGGAAGCAATCTAGCGGCGGGGGGACCGAATAAATACCGGAGGTGGGTTATGGGTCGTGAGTAGTGGGGTGACAACGGGCGTGTTTCCCAGCAGCCAGGACCCATGACCCACGACCCACGACTCATCACCCGAAAAAGACGCGCCCCGACCCGGTGACCCGGGTCGGGGCGCGCCGACGGATGCTCGTCCTGCCGAGCGCGTTAGATCGTGGTACGGTTGCGCGTGGTCAGACGATAGATCCAGAGCAGCAGCATGGCGCCGACCACCGCCAGCACGATGCTCCACAGCGAGAAGCCGTTCAGGCCCGAGCCGGTGATCGTGTTGCCGATGAATCCACCGATGAACGCGCCGACGATACCGATCAGCATGGTGACGATGATGCCCCCCGGATCCTTACCCGGCATGAGGGCCTTGGCGATCGCCCCCGCGATCAGCCCGAGCACGATCCAAGCGAGGATACCCATATCACAGCCTCCAAAAGTGTAGGTGGACGACGCCACTCCCTATCGCAACCGTCGTACCATGTACGGTCGAGCATGGTGGAGAGCGCTTGGCGGACTGAAGGGTGGGCAGCGGGGTCGTGAGCGATGAGTGATGGGTTCTGAACGGCGGCGTCATCAGCGTCGCTGGTCGCGACCCACCACTCACGTCTCAGCACCCATTACCGTTCGTCCCCATGGCCGCCACGCTCTCCCCTCACGCCAGCGACGAGGACTTCGAGGCCCGAAAGGGCTACGACCGCCGGCTGATCCGGCGGCTGCTCGTGTACGTGCGACCGTACCGCGCGCTCGTCGCGGGAGCCCTGGCGCTGCTGATGACCGATGGGCTCCTGCAGCTCGTCGGGCCGCTCCTCACGCAACAGGTGATCGACGTGGCGCTGCCGAACCGCGACGCGGCGCTGGCGTGGCGCGCGGCGATGCTGTTCGCCGCGTCGCTCATCGCGTCGTTCGGCTGCTCGTACGGCGAGACGATGCTCACGACGCTGCTCGGCCAGCGAGTCATGCGAGACCTGCGGCAGCAGCTGTTCGAGCACGTGCAGAAATTGTCGATCGCGTTCTACGACCGCACGCCTGTCGGGCGGCTCGTGACGCGCGTGACATCGGACGTCGAATCGCTCAACGAGCTGTTCACGGCGGGAGTGGTGGCAGGGCTCGGCGACCTGTTCACCCTGCTGGCGATCGCGGTGATGATGATCGTCACGGACTGGCGCCTGGCGATCGCGTCGTTCGCGGTGATTCCGCTCGTGTATCTCACGTCGCACCTGTTTCAACAGCGCGTGCGTGTGGCGTATCGGGACATCCGCGCGCGGCTGGCGCGGATCAATGCGTCGCTGCAGGAGCGAATCACCGGCATGCGCGTCGTGCAGCTGTTCGGACGCGAGCAGGACGAAGCTCGCCGGTTCCAGACGCTCAACCGAGGGCATCTCGACGCGCATCTGCGATCGATCACGATCTACGCGCTCTACTTCCCGGCGATCGAGTTCCTGACATCGCTCGCGCTGGCGATCCTGCTCGTGGCAGGTGCCCACCGCGTCGGGATCGGCACGTTGAGCGTGGGCGTCGTCGCCGCGTTTCTTCAGCTCCTGCGCCGATTCTACCAGCCGTTGCAGGACCTCGCCGACAAGTTCAACACGCTTCAGCAGGCGATGGCCGCGTCGGAGCGGATCTTCATCCTGCTCGACACGCAGTCCGCCGGCCCACCACCCGCGAAGGTGCTGGCGAACGTGGGCGCGAGCACCTTCCGGGCTGACGAGGGGGTCGCGATCTCGTTCGAGAACGTGTGGTTTCACTACGGCGAGGGGGGCGACACCCCCGCGTGGGTGCTGCGTGGCGTGAGCTTCACGGCGCGGCCGGGCGAGACGGTGGCTCTCGTCGGACACACCGGGGCGGGGAAGACGACGATCGTGAACCTGCTGCTCCGCTTCTACGAGCCGCATCGGGGCCGGATCACGGCGAACGGTGTGGACGTACGTGACCTGCCGATCGACGAATGGCGGCGGCTGATCGGCTACGTTCAGCAGGACATCTTCCTCTTCGCGGCGGACGTCCGCTCGAACGTGCGTCTCGACGCACCGCTGGACGATGCCGCCGTGATGTCGGCGGCGAGCCGAGTGGGCGCGGACCGGGTGATCGAGCGGCTGCCGGCGCGGCTCGATCAGGTGCTCGGCGAGCGCGGGTCGTCGGTGAGCGTAGGCGAACGGCAGCTCCTGTCGTTCGCGCGGGCGATCGCCGCCGACCCGGCGGTGCTCGTGCTGGACGAGGCGACGAGCGCCGTGGACAGCCACGCCGAGGCCGAGATCCAGCACGCCCTCGCGACACTGATGCGCGGGCGCACGACGATCGCGATCGCGCACCGTCTGAGCACCGTGGTGGGCGCGAATGAGATTCTCGTTCTGCACCACGGCGAGGTTCGCGAGCGCGGCACCCACGCCCAGCTTCGCGCGATGCACGGACTCTACGACCGGTTGTATCGTCTGCAGGCGGGCGAAGTTACCGACCCTCGCGCCAACGAGACGTCGAATGCAAAGGCGAGCTCCACTGCGCTTGCCAGCCCTCAGAGCGGCGGGTAGCTTCCGCCTCTCCGGTCCTGGGCGCCAGAGTCGCAACGCCCCGTCTCCGCGCACTGTGCGCCGCCGTTCAGACCGCGATTCGCCCCCCATGGCCGTTCTTCAGCTCAAGGACAAACAGTATCCTCTGTCGGCGAGCACGATCCGGATCGGCGCGGGCGCCGACGCCGACGTGGTGCTCCCGACGGACGCCGCGCTGGGCGTACAGGCGGTGATCGAGCGAACGGGTGAGCACGCGCTTGCAATCCGCCGCGCTGCTCCGGAATCCGACGTGCGGGTGAACGGCGTCTTGCTCGGCCCCGAGCCGACGCCGCTGATGCACGGCGACAAGGTCGAGGTCGCGGGCGTGGAACTGCGCTTCGCCGACGAATCGAAGCGAGGGGCAACGCACTACATGAGCAGCGAGGCGATCCCGTCGATCGGCGGCGCCAGGCGCACGGGCGCAGCGCGTGCGGTCGCGCCGTCGGGCGGACGCCTCGTGTCTCTCGTCGACGGCAAGGAGTACGCGGTCCCCGACAAGGGATTGGTGATAGGCCGCGACGCTGGATGCGACGTCGTGGTGCCGCGAAACGAGGTGTCTCGCCGCCATGCGGAGCTCGCGGCGACCGAGGACGGCTATGTGGTCCGTGACACGAGCTCGAATGGCGTGTACGTCAACGGCGAGCGGATCCAGGGCTCACACCGGCTCGCGCGGGCGGACGTGATTCGCGTCGGGGGCGAGGAGTTCCGCTTCTACGCGGACGTGCTGAATCCGACGCCGCCCTCATCGTCGATCTCGACGAAGGAAGGTGTGGTGCTGCGCTCCGAGTCGCCCACACCGTCGCTCGCCAACACGCTGTTCAACCAGAAGGTCGTCGAGACGCCGCGTGAGCCGCTCGCGACGCTCGAAGTACTGAACGAAGGTCCGTCGAAGGGGATTCGCTATGCCATTCGCACGCCCCTTGCCCAGGTCGGCCGGGGGACGAACAACGACGTCCGCCTCACCGACGAGAGCGTCAGCGAGATCCACGCGACGCTCGAGCGCCGGGACGATGGCTGGTACGTGGTGGACATGAACTCGACGAATGGGACGTACGTGGGCGGATCGCGACTCACGGGTGAGCGCCGGCTGGATGGCGCGCCGGACGTTCGGTTCGGCGGCGTGAAGCTGCGCTTCATCCCGGCGGGGATGGACCCGGCTGAGCTGGCGGCGCGCGCGGCGCGGCCAGCCGAGGAGCGCAAGCGGCCCGCTGCGGCGCCGTCGCAGGTCATGACCGACGCCGCGCCCCAGGCGGGGACGTCGCGCCTGATCTGGTTCCTCCTCGCGCTCGTGGTGGTGGCGGTGGTGGTCTTCATGCTTCGAGGGCGCGCGTGAAGCTCATCCATGCGGCCCGCACCGACGTGGGCATGATCCGCTCGGGGAACGAGGACAATTTCACCGTCGATTCGACGGTCGCACGCGGGATCTTCATCGTCGCGGACGGGATGGGCGGCCACGCGGCCGGCGAGGTCGCGAGCGAGATGGCGGTACAGATCGTTCAGACCGAGCTGTCGAACGTGCGCGACCTGGACGGCGAGGACGTGGTGCAGCTCGTCGCGAACTCGCTCAAGCACGCGAATCGCGCGATTCACGAGCGCACGCTCACCGAAGTGGACAAGCAGGGGATGGGAACGACGGCGTCGGTGCTCGTGCTCGCGGGCTCGCGCTACCTCATCGGGCAGGTGGGGGATTCACGCGTGTACCTGCTGCGCTCCGGCAAGTTCGATCAGCTCACGAAGGATCACTCCTACGTGCAGGAGCAGGTCGACGCCGGATATCTCACCCCCGAGCAGGCGCGCTACCACCCGTACAGCAACGTGATCACCCGGTGCGTCGGCGCGGGGAGCGACGTGGAGCCGGACATCTACCGCGGCGAAGTGCGCGCCGGAGACGTGTTCCTCGTCGCGAGCGACGGCTTGACGGGGATGGTCGACGACCGTCGGCTTGCACAGCTCCTCAGCTCCCCCGCGCAGCCCGAGCGCAAGGTGCAGGCGCTGATCTCGGAGGCGAACGGTCGCGGAGGGCTGGACAACATCACGGCGATCATCGTGCAGGTCGTCGAGACCGATCCGCCCGGCGACGATCCGAATCGCACGGCGGAGATGGGACCGGTTGGCTGACGACACCGTCGGATCGCTCGCCGAGCTGTATCTGGGGAACATCCTGTACGCGCTCGAGCTCGCGGCGCTGAGCCTCACCGAACAGGGAAAGACCGACGCCGCCGCGTACTACCGCGGGATCGGCCGCAAGCTCGCCGAGGCACACGGACGCGCCAAGACGGAGCCGGAGTCAGGCGGCCCCTGAACGACGCATTGGGCTCGCTTGAAGTAGCTAGCCTTCGAGCAGCGATCCTCGCTCGAGCCGCAGACGCACCTCGGCCGCGGGCAACGTCGCGAGGCGTGCGATCGCGTTGCGTGAGACGGTGACCGGCCGACAGGCGAAGACGCGCAGCCAGCGCGCACTCCGGTAGAGCTCTTCCGACAGCTTCGGGAGGTT
>DATEOG010000043.1:0-5620 GCA_035274345.1 Gemmatimonadaceae bacterium | reverse complement strand
TCGGACTGTGCTTCGCGCCGCGGCCTATGCGATCTGGGTGTGTTGCGCGGGTCGGTCGCGCGAGGGTATTCCGGCGGCCGCGGGGGGCTTACACGCAGCGAGCCTCGCGCAAACTGCCGCGCGAGTCTCTCGCTACGCCCCCATACGGCCGCCTCCACACCCTCGCGCTCCCTCCCAGCCGGCCACGCGTTAGGGGGAGCGTGCGCGCTGCACGGGCGCGCGGAGCTTTCGAGGTCCGGATCGCGTCGCCTCACCAGATCGCGCAGCGCGCCGGCGGCACGACGGCCTCGCGTAGCGCTCGGCGGCGTTCACGGTCGGGAGGTCGATGTCCGAGTGAATCGCCAAGGGAGCGAGCGTTCTGTGAGGAGGAGCCTCTGGCGTAGCAAGAGACTCGCGGCCGTATCGCGAGGCTCGCAGCGTGTAAGCCAGTGGCGACGACGAGCGGAATGCTCGCGACCGTCCGCGCGACAATCTCAGACCGCAAAGCCGAGCCGCCGACGCGCCGAGCCGACTACGACTTGCCGGGAGCGCGGCTCTGGACGTCGAGCGCGGGTTTGATCCCGCCGCGTACCCAGGCCTCCACCGCCTCGGTCATGATCGGGATCAGCTCGCGCACCGCCTCGGTATCGCGCTTGCCCAGCGCGCCGAGCACGAAGTCCTTCAGCGGTCCGCCCGGCGGACGGTCCGGGTCGCCGACACCGATGCGGAGACGCGCGTACTGCTGCGTGCCGAGCGACTGCTGGATCGACTTGAGGCCGTTATGGCCTCCCGCGCCGCCTTCGGCGCGCAGCCGCCAGCTTCCGACCGGGATCGCTGCGTCGTCGACGAGCACGAGCAGATCGTTCGCCGCCGACCAGAAGGGGCGCCGCGCGTACTGCACCGTCGCGCCGCCGGACAGGTTCATGTACGTCTGCGGCTTGACGAGCCGCACCGTCTCGCGCACGCCCGAGAGATGGCCCTGGGCGACCTTCGACTGCCCGTCCTTCTTCCACCCGTCGAAGCCCCAATGGTCGGCGACGTGGTCGATGAGCCACCAGCCGACGTTGTGGCGCGTGTGCTCGTACTCTTTCCCCGGATTTCCGAGGCCCAGGATGACCTTCATCGACCCGTCGTCGGCGTGATGCGACGACGGCTCCGTCCCGGATGGGCGGAGCCGTCGTGCGAGTGCAGCAAGGAAGGCGCGAATTACTTCGCCTCCTCCTCTTCCTTCGGCTTGCGGATGAGCTCCGGCTCGGCCACGGCCTCCGCACCCTCGGCCGGCGTCTCCTCGACGACGGCGCGCGGCGCGACGACGGCGCACACGGTCGCGTCCTCGTCGGTCAGGACCTCGAGGCCCGCCGGAAGGGAGAGCTCGTTGACGTGCAGCGAATGACCCATCGCCAGGTTGGTGACGTCGACGTCGATGTGGTTCGGGATGTTCGCCGGATCGACGAGCACTTCGATGCTGTGCAGGATCTGCTCGAGCAGCGCCCCGCTGAGGCGCACGCCTTCGGGAACTCCGACGAACACGAGCGGGATCTCGACCGTCACCTTCTCGCCGGCCACCAGCTCCTGAAAGTCGACGTGCAGGATCTGCTTCTTGAACGGGTGACGCTGAACCTCGCGGATGAGCGTCTTGGTCGTCGCGCCGGCGAGCGTGAGCTCGACGACGGTGCTTCCCGTGGCGATGGACGAGAGAAGCTTCTCGAGCTCGCGCGTCTGGAGCGAGAGCGCCTGCGGCTCGCGGGCGTGCCCGTAGACGATCGCGGGAACGCGACCGGCGGAGCGCAGCTTGCGCGCGACGCCCTTGCCAGTCTCGGTGCGCGCTTCGGCGCTGAGGGATGCGGATGCCATGGATGTTGGTCCTGATTGATGCGTCTTCGACTGCAGCGAACCGCGATCCCGGTGCTACTCTCAGGCGGCTGCGTCCGCCCTACCATGCCGGAGACCCCACCACGGGGTCAGATCGCGGGAATTCCAGTGGTGGGTTGTGGGTGGTGAGTCATGAGTGAAAGCGTTTGCAGTCACCCATTACCCATTACCCACCACTCACTACCTAGTCAAACAGACTGCTCACGGATTGCTCCGCATGCGTATACCGAATCGCCTTGCTCAAGAGCTCTCCGACCGACAGGATCGTGAGCCGCTCGAAGCGGCGCTCCGGTGCGAGGTCGATCGTGTCGGTGACTACCACCTCGACGATCGGTGCCGACTTCAGGCGTTCGACGGCGGGGCCGCTGAACACCGCGTGCGTGGCGCAGACGTAGACGTCGTTGGCGCCGAGCCGCTTGAGCGCGCGCGCTGCCTCCGTCACCGTGCCGGCCGTATCGATCATGTCGTCGGCGAGGATACAATCACGCCCCTCCACCTCGCCGACCACGTTCACCACCTCACTCACGTTCGCGCGCGGCCGCCGCTTGTCGATGATCGCCAACGAGGCGTCGAGCCGCTTCGCGAACCCACGCGCCATCTTGGCCGACCCAACGTCGGGGGCCACGATGACCGTGTCCTTCAACTGCTTCTTGCGGAAGTGCGCCGTCAGCACCGGCATCGCGTAGAGGTGATCGACCGGAATGTCGAAGAACCCCTGCAGCTGATGCTGATGGAAGTCGATCCCGAGCAGGCGATCGGCTCCCGCACTCATGATCATGTTCGCCACCAGCTTGGCACCGATGGCCACGCGTGGCTGGTCCTTGCGATCCTGCCTCGAGTAGCCGTAGTACGGCATCACCACCGTGATGCGCGCCGCACTGGCCCGCCGGGAGGCGTCGATCAGGAGCAGCAGCTCCATGATGTTCTCCGCCGGCGCGTTGGTGCTCTGCACGATGAAAACGTCGTTGCCGCGGACGTTCTCATCGATGCGGACGAAGATCTCGCCGTCGGCGAACCGGTTGCACGTCACTTTCGTGAGCGGGATCCCGAGCTGCCGGCCGATCTCCTCCGCCAGCGGACGGTTCCCCGTGCCCGACAACAGCTTGAACCCGTGAGCCGGTACGGCAAGCCCGTCCATGCAGAGCCTTGTAAAGTAAGGTGGGATAACAGCTTGGTCAATTCAGACCCAGCGACCGCCGCATTCCCCCGCGTGGATTCGAACCACGATTCCAACATCCAAAGTGTCGTGTCCTGCCATTGGACGACGGGGGAGGTGCTGGCAATCTAGCGCGATCCGGCTGGGCAGGAAGTTCGCGGCGGGCGCGCCCAACGCGTGATCCCGCTCGCGCTCACGCCACCGCAACGACCGGCGCGACGGCGGTTGCAGTCCGTGTGAGCAGCACGCGTGGAGCGGGGCCGCCGAGCATGCCGTCGAATCGCGGCAGGTCCACGGCGCCTGCTCGTGGCAGCACGCCGAACAGTGTGGAGCCGGAGCCGCTCATCATGGCCGGCGCACATCCGAGCTCGCGCAGACGTGTGAGCACGCTCTCGATCATCGGATGGCGTGCCGCGACGACGGGCTCGAACTCGTTCGTCGCCACGCGCGCGATCGTCGTCCAATCGCTGAGCGCATGCGCGTCGAGCACGCCCGTCGCGTCGGGGACCGCGGCGTTCCCCGCATCGCGCGCCGCGGCCAGCCACCCATACGCCTCCGCCGTGTTGATCCCGAAGGGGGGCATCACGAGCAACACCTCCCGCTCATCCGGCGGGCGCAGGTCGAGCAGACGCTCGCCGCGACCCCACGCGAGCGCGTACGCGCGCTCCGACGCGAGGAACGCGACGTCGGCTCCGAGGCGAGCCGCGATCGCGAGCAGCGCGGGCTCCCCGATCGAATGCGGCGCCATCGCATCGAGGAGCCGCAGCACCGCTCCCGCATTCGCGCTTCCGCCGCCGAGTCCCGCACCGACGGGGATACGCTTCGTGAGCTCGATCGCGAATCCGGCCGGCCAACCGGTAGTCGCCGCGTAGGCGTCGGCGGCGCGCCACGCGAGGTTGCGCTCCGTGGCCCCGAGCATTCGCGCGTCCACGTCACCGGCGACGTCGAGCGATCTCGCTCCGGCGGTCGCGCGAACGAGCACGTCGTCCGACAGCGCGAGCCGGAGGAAGAGCGTTTCCAACTGGTGGTAGCCCGATGCCTCGCGAGCGAGGATGCGCAGGCGGAGGTTGATCTTGGCCTGGGCGGCGACGCGTGCCGCGCTCGCGCGCGGCCCCGCGCGTTCGTTCACGAACCCGGCGCGGCGGGCGCCGATGTCCTCCCGTCCACCGCCGGCCCCGCTGCCGAACGCTGTGCGCCGCTGATCTCACCCATCGAGAGCCCGGCGCGCAGAAAGTACCATGCGCCGATGAGCGTAATGGGGATGTAGCTGAGTAGGTGATAGCCGATCGCCCAGCTCACCGCCGCATCGGCGGAGACGCCGTAGATGCCGACCAGGCCGATGCGCGCGAAGTGCTCGAACACGCCGAAGAAGCCGGGAGCCTGCGGCACGGCGACGCCGATCGCGATGATCCCCTGCAGGAACAGCGCGGCGGAGAAGGGCAGATCCATTCCCGCGGCGCGGAAGCCGACCCAGAACGCGAGTGCATTGAGCAGCCAGTGCGCCAGGGTCCACCAGAGCACGACGGCGAAGCGCCGCGGCGAGCGCAGCACGCTCAATCCTTTGCTCAGCGACACGAGCGCGCCACGCCCCTTCGACGCGAGCTTCGGCGAGAGCCGGCGCGTGAGGGCGTCCCAGATCGCGAGCACGCGATTCGGAAACAGGATGAACAGATACATCGCCCCGAGGCCGATCAACGTCATGCTCACGCCGAAGATCGCGTAGCTCGACACCGGCCGGCCGCTGATCTGCGCTCCCTGCGGAAACGCCGGCGAGAGCATCGCGGCGAACATGAGGCCGAAGATCAGGATCGCGTCGAGCAACCGGTCGACGACGAGCGACGCCAGCGACGCGGTGAACGGCACCTCGGGCGCCGACCGCGAGAGGGCGAACGCGCGCGCGAGCTCGCCGACGCGTGCGGGCACGACGTTGTTGATCATCATCCCGATCGCCGTCGCGCGCCACAGCTTCCCATAGGGGAGCTTCGGCGCGACGGGATCGAGGATCGGGCGCCAGCGGATCGCGCGCAGCGGGAACACGCCGGTGGCGAGCACCGCGGCGAGCGCCATGAGCCAGACGTTCGTGCTGCGCATGTGCGTCGCGACCTCGTCGACCCGGATTCCCCGGAAGGCGAAGTACAGAAAGCCCGCGCTGAGCAGGATCCCGACGACCCCGCGCCATCCAAATTTCATCTGTGAGACGCTTGTGAGAAGCTCAGTCCGTGAGCGCGAGGTCGAGCAGGTCGAACAGCTCGCCGAGCGTTTCGGCATCGACTGGGCCGCCGGCGCTCCGCACCTGATCGCGGATCTCGCGACAGCGCTCGATGGCGGCGCGACCGCGATAGAGCAGCACGTCGATCGGTACGGCGGGCTGCTCGGGCAGCGCCGCAGGTGCGGTGAGCGGCGCGATGTTCAGCGCGCCGAGCTTCGCGATCCCCGCATCGAGCAGCGATGCCTGCTCGGCCTTCGGCGCGCTCGAGCCGCTGGTCGCCATCTGCGCCATCGCGGCGGCGGCCGAACGGTCGCGCTCCTGTGGGATGTCCGACGGAGGCGCGACGGTGGAGGGGCGCGTGGGCGTCATGTACGGCGCGGGCGCTTGCTGCACGGGAGCCGGCT
>DATEOG010000042.1:0-8199 GCA_035274345.1 Gemmatimonadaceae bacterium | reverse complement strand
GGGCCGTTCCAGACCATTGGCGCGTTCCAGCGGCCGTGGAATCCACGCTGCTGGAGCTGCGATCTGTCGCTGAACCCGCCGCCGAAGTAGCGGACAAGCGCCACGCCGCATCACGTCGATGCGCTCACTCGACGACCTCTTTCCCGCCCTCGCCGCATCGGCCTTCCGGCGACGCTTCCATCTCGCGCCGAAGGACCGCGCGTATCTCGAGACGCACGGGCTGCCCCAGGTATTGGTGCAGGCCGAGGAGCTGATCGCTCGCCGGCTCGCGCCGGCGCAGCCGTCGAACGACGGCAAGCAGACCCCCTTTCGCGGACATCCCGTGTTCGTCGCGCAGCATGCGACGGCGACTTGCTGTCGCGGCTGTTTGGCCAAGTGGCACGACATCGCGCGGGGCGCCGAGCTCACCGACGAGCAGCAGGCGCACGTGATCGCGGCGCTGGAGCGATGGCTGCGCGCGGAAGCCGCTCGCCCACCGCGCTGACGGACGCGTCTACGGCGATTTATCGCTGGAGCCGCCTGCCTCCGACTTTGCCTCTTCGTACGCGCGCGTCACCGCCGCCTGCGCGTAGAAGTTGGAGAACGCGTCGCGCCGCACGGGATCGTCTCCCGCGAACCGTGTCATGAACGGCGCGAAGTCGATCTGCTTCTTGAGCTCCTCCACCGTGATCCCGCGCTTCACCGCATCGCGCGCCCGCTCGAGCGTGAACGCGATCAGCTCGCGCATCATGGCGACGTACGCGTAGTCGTTCTGCACGTCGCCATGTCCGGGCACGATAGTCGTCGCGTGCCGAGCCTCGAGCGCGTCGAGCGAGCGGATCCAGTCGGCGAAGTATGCAGTGCCGGGAAAAGGGCAGGGGACCGTCACGAGGTCGCCGGTGAGGAGCACGCGCTCATCGGGGAGGAAGATGAACGCGTCCCCCGCCGTGTTGCCGCGTCCCGGCCGCACGATCTGCACGCGACGCCTGCCGAGCGTGATCGTGAGGCTGTCGTCGAACACGAGATCGGGCGGCGACGGCGTCGTGCGCACGACCTCCGGCATGAACTCGGCGTAGTCGTGCGTCGTCAGGCCCCAGACGAGACGGACGGCGTCGGGCATCGCACTGCCGTCGCGCAGCTTTCCCGTCGCGAGCCGCATGCGCATCACCGAGTCGATCGGTGCGAAGCTCTTCATCTGAGCCACGTACGTCGGCACGCGCTCGAGGATGCCGGCGCGCGTTGCCGACGTGCCGATCACCGTCACGCCGGGAAACGCTCTGCGGTATTCGACATTGCC
Source organism: Gemmatimonadaceae bacterium (assembly GCA_035274345.1). Lineage (GTDB taxonomy): Bacteria > Gemmatimonadota > Gemmatimonadetes > Gemmatimonadales > Gemmatimonadaceae > AG11. Next base: position 6,923 of record DATEOG010000042.1, on the reverse strand, counting down.
GAGCGTGTGATCGGGATGCCAGTGCGAGTTCACGACCCAGCGCACCGGCTTGCTCGTCAGGCGCCGGATCTCGGCAATCTGCCGCCGAGTCGCCGAGGGGATGTTCCCCGTGTCGAACACGAGGACGCCGTCGTCGCCGACGATCGCCACCGAGTTCCCCGCCTGGAAGCTGCTCCGCTCCTCGGGGGTGATGAACGCGTACACGCCCTCGGCGACGCGCACGGTGCGGTACGACAGCACCGACGGGTAGTCCGACGGCGATCGCGGCTGCGCGGATGCGAGCGCCGGTACGACGCACAGTGGCACGAGCGAGCGCAGGACGTGCGCGCGAAAGTCGAGGTGCACGAGGAGTATCGGCGGAAGTGAGGCGCGAATCGGATCCACACGGTGCCCCACTCCGCCTGGCCCGCCTAGAACGGACTTGCGCGTACATTTCCTCCATGCTCACCACCATCTGCGTCTTCTGCGCCTCCAGCCCGGGCGTCGATCCACGCTATACCAAGGGCGCACAGGCGTTCGGAAAGCTGCTTGCCGGAACGGGCCGTCGGGTGGTGTATGGCGGCGGCAACACCGGGTTGATGGGGGCGCTCGCCGAAGGCGTCCTCTCGGCGCATGGGGAGATCGTCGGCGTGATGCCGCGCCATCTGGTCGAGCGCGAGGTGGCGCATCACGGCCTGACGCGGCTCGAGACCGTGGCGTCGATGCACGAGCGCAAGGCGCGACTCTCCGAGATGGCCGATGCGTTCGTCGCCCTGCCGGGTGGACTCGGTACGCTCGAGGAGTTCACCGAGATCTGGACGTGGGGCCAGCTCGGATTGCACCGGAAGCCGTACGGCATCCTGAACACGGCCGGCTACTACACGCCGTTCCTCGAGTTTCTAGATCACGCGCGCGCGCACGGCTTCGTGCGCCCGGAGCATCGTGCGATGGTCCACGTGGCCGAAGATCCGGCGGCGCTGCTCGACGCGATGGAGCTTGCGCCGCCGCCCGCCCTGCCGAAGTACCTCGATCGTACCACGACCTGATCGCGCGTTAGCGGCGACGCCTCGCCGACTGCGCGCGGCCTGCGTCGTCGAGCTCTTGCCAGTCGTCGTCGCTCAAGTCGATGCTCGCCGCCGCGACGTTCTCCTCGAGATGCGACACACGGCTCGTGCCGGGGATCGGCAGCATGACCCGGCTCTTCGCGAGAATCCACGCGAGCGCCACCTGCGCCGCTGTCGCCCCGAGCTTCTTCGCGACACGGTCGAGCACCGTGCCCTCGCGCGCGAGGCGGCCGGCGCCGAGCGGATACCATGGAATGAACGCGATCCCCTCGCGAGCGCAGTAGCCCAGCACGTCCTCGCTCCGTCTCGACACCAGGTTGTACATGTTCTGCACGCTCGCCACGGTGAAGAACCGGCGCGCGTCCTCGATGTCGCCGACGCTCACCTCGCTCAGCCCCACGTGCCGGATCAGTCCCTCGCGCTGCATGTCGGCGATGACGCCAAACTGCTCGTCGCGCGGCGTCCGCTCGTCGATGCGGTGCAGCTGCCAGAGGTCGATCCGCTCGACGCCGAGCCGGCGCATGCTCATCAGCACGCACTGCCGGAGATACTCGGGACGTCCGAGCTCCTCCCAGATGTCGGGGCCATGCCGCGTGTAGCCACCCTTCGTCGCCACGACGGTCCCATCGTACGGGTGAAGCGCCTCGCGGATGAGGTCCTCGCTGACGAATGGTCCGTACGAGTCCGCCGTGTCGATGAAGTCGACTCCGAGCTCGGGCAGCCGTCGCAGCACGCGCAACGCCTCGGCGCGATCGGCGGGCTCCCCCCAGACACCCTGACCCGTGACGCGCATCGCGCCGAAGCCGAACCGGTTGACGGTGAGGTCCCCGCCGATGTCGAAAGTGCCGCCGTGCGCGGCGGAGGGCGCGGTCACGATGATCTCTCGCTCATGGTCATCCCGTCGGCTGCTTCACGACCATCGGCCGCACGATCTTCACCGTGTAGCCGTCCTGGGTGAGCAGGGCCGTCAGCGCACGGTCGGCGCTGCGATCGGCGTGCACCAGGATACCCGACTCGCGCGCGGCGCTGATCAGCTTCTCGCGCACCATCCGATGCATGGCGTCGCGATCCTCCGGACGGAACGGATTGAGCAGCCCGGCGCGCTCGTCGTAGGTCGTCACGTCGAGGATGTCCACGCCGAGCACCTGGGCGGGAGGGAGCGTCACCGTGATCGTGCGCGTTACCGAGTCGATGCTGACCTCCGATCCGTGCTCGAGATCGATGCCGGCGGAGACGCGGCCGGTGACCACCAGCAGTGCACGCTTGGTGGAACCGAACCGAGTCTGCTGATACGAGACGACGTCGCGCATCGTCATCTCGCTCGCCACGAGCTTCGCGACCGTCTGCAACCGCTCGACGACGAGCGCCTGGGTGATGCGCGGTGGCGCCGGCGGCCCGGTGACGCGTCCCACCGCGCCACTCACGCCGCGCACGGCAATCACGCCCGCGACCGCGGCCAGCACGAGCACGATCGCGACGAGCCCCCAGATGAGGACGCGGCGCGCAGCGGAGCGATCCGAGAGGATCATCGCTGAAAGCTACTATCGGCGCGGCGCGATCCCGTACTTCCGGAGCACCGCCCGCACGCTGTCCAGCGGGATCGCCGTCATCGTCCGGCCTCGGCTGCTGACCGAGGTCGCCATGAACATCGAGTTGTAGATCGCCTCTTCCGTCGCCTCGATCGCCGCCTGGAAGAGGGGCGACATGTCGTCGTTGCCGAGCTGTCGCGTCTCGCGCGGCACGGGGGGCGCTGGCGCGGCACCAGCGGTCGGGGGCGTAACCCGCCGCCGCACCTGTTCGGCGGTCGAGAAGGCGATGACGTAGTCGCCGGAGCCGTTCGATCCGCTCGCGCCGGTGCGCGCCAGTCCCATGATCGCGCGTGCGGCGAGCCGCTCGAGGTTCCGGTCGTCGATCGGCGCGTCGGTGGCGACGACGATCATGATCGACCCGTCGCCGCGCTCGCGCTCGACGTCGCTCCTGAATGCATAGCGGCCGAGCTCGCGGCCGACCGGCGCGCCCATCACCTGCAGCACGCCGCCGAAGTTGGACTGCACGAGCACGCCGACGGTGAAGCTGCCAAGCGACCGCGGTACGACGCGCGACGACGTGCCGATGCCGCCCTTCCACCCGAAGGCGATCGTGCCGGCGCCCGCGCCCACGCTGCCCTCGGTCACGGCACCACCTGCAGCCGACGTCAATGCGCGATGAACGACGTCGGGCGTGATCGGGCGCGAGCGGATGGCGTTGAGTGCGCCGTCGTTCGTCTCCCCAATGACTGGATTGATCGAGCGGACGTCTCCCATGCCGGGTGCGGCGAGCAGCTCGGCGACGAGCGCGTCGGCGGCGCGCCACACGCACAACGTGCACGTGAGCAGGATCGGCGTCTCCAGCTCGCCGAGCTCGCGCACCTGCGTTGCGCCGACGAGCTTGCCGAACGCGTTGCCGACATGGATCGCCGCGGGCACGCGGTCGAAGAAGAGATTCCCTCCGTGCGGGAGGATGGCCGTCACGCCGGTGTTGATCGAGTCGCCGGCGACGACCGTGGCGTGTCCGACGCGCACACCGGCGACGTCGGTGATTGCGTTCAGCGGACCCGGACGAAAGACGCCAGGCTCGACGCCGAGCGCGCGTGCGCGCACCCGCGTCTCCTGGGCGTATCCCGGGCGCGAGGACGCGAGCGTCAGCCCGGCGACGAGCAGCGCGATCCCGAGACGATCATGGCGAGACATGACGCAAACATGGCGCACTCGGTGTCCATGCGCATCGGCAGCGCGGAGTGCATGGCTTCAGAACGGCAACAGATTGACGCGGAGGCCGCGGAGGGGCACTGCGACAATGCGGAACCGCTCCCGTTGACGGGGAGGCCGCGGAGGGGCACTGCGAGAACGCGGAGCAACTCCCGTTGTCATTCCGAGCGAGCGCAGCGAGTCGAGGGATCTGCGCTCTGATGTCATCCCGAGCGAGCGTAGCGAGTCGAGGGATCTGCACCCTCACGAGAACGTGCAGATCCCTCGACTTCGCGCTGCGCGCTTCGCTCGGGATGACGGCTGCCTGGGGTCGGCATTCAGCCGGTCGTAGCGCCACGGCCTTGCTGGGTCCTCCGCGCGCTTGCCGTGCATTCTCCGCGATCTCCGCGTCAATCTGTTGCAGTTGCAGTGCAGCCCCTGAATTCCTACTGGTGCAGCCGGCCTAGCATCCCCGCTTCGCCAGGTACGTCAGCTCGTTTTCCACGTCGTCCTCCAGAATTCTGTTCACCCACTCCACTCCCTGCGCTACGGAGTGGTCCATGTTCCCCACCTCGTACCGCCATGCGCCGAACCGACCGCGCGAGTAGATGTCCCGCGACTCGAGCCACGGGTGCAACACCTTCAGTGCGCAGTCCCGCTCGAGGCTCGGCGTCGGATACGTGTAGTCGCGCTCGATGAGGAATGCGTCCACGATGTCCTTCCGGTCGCACTCGCTGAGGAGCTTCGTGTTGATCATCCCCTGGATCGTGTCCTCGACCACGGTATCGCGGTTCACCGGCTTGAGCTCGGAGTGCGACACCTCGGCGAGCAGCGAGTAGTACCGCGAGGCGTCCGGCACCACTTCCGGCGAGTAGTTCGAGAGATACGTCACCCGGTAGAAGGGGGAGCTCTCCTCGGGGAAGTACATCCAGCACTTCTTCGACGGAACCGGCTGCTCCACGCCCACGCCGACGATGTAGCTCCCCGAGTGACGGAGGCGGCTGGCCTGACACTTCACCGCGTCCGGGACCTCGCCCTCGATCGATTTCACGAGGAGATCCACCGGAGTGGTGTTCAGCAGGATGTCGTACGGCTCGCGCGTCCCGTCCTTCAGCACGACCTGCTTTCGCTCGACGTCGACCGAGGCGACGCCGGTGCAGAGCCGAAGGTTGTCCTGCACGTAGGGACGCATCCGGTCGAACAGGCCACCGGTGCCGCCGTGCCGAGGATACTTGAAGGTGGAGTTCGGACCCCACCCCGCGTCGTCGCGGTCGAGCACGACGTTGCCGAGCACGCGCGCGATGTCCACCACCGACACGCGCTCACCGATCCACTCCTTGTTCATCATCTTCGGCGGATGCGCCCACACCTTGAAGTTGTAGGGCATCATGAAATGCTTTGCGATCCCCTTGCCGAAGACGCCATAGATCAGCTCCTCGAAGTTCTTGAATCGCGAGAGGTCGAGCTCCTGCTTCTGCGCCTCGATCACCCCGAGGAGGCACTCGTAGACGACCTCCTTCGGCAGGTACTTGATGTTGTTCTGGAAGGGATAGGGCAGAAAGCGGTCGCACATCCATACCCAGCTCTCGCGCAGGAGCAGCTGGTACTCGTCACCGAGCAGCTTGTCGAACAGCTTGTCGAAGTACTCGTAATGCGAGAACAGGACGTGTCCGCCGATGTCGTAGATGAAGCCGTTCGGGCTCGTCTCGCTCGCGGCGAGGCCGCCGACCTTCTCGCGCTGCTCGAGCATCAGGAAGTTCCGGTAGCCCAGCTCGCGCAGCCGATAGCCGGCGGCGAGCCCGGTCGGGCCGGCACCGATGATGACGATGCGAGGCTGATCGCCCGTGGTGGACGTCGTGTCGGGTGTGGTAGTTCGGATCTGCTCCATCTGCTAATACCTGAGTCCTATGTGTGGGAGTGCGTCAGCCGATCGATGTGTCGTCGGCCGACATCACCAGGTCGTCGTCACGCAGGAGCCGGAGCCACGGCCGTTCGTGTAGATAGGCGCCGAGCGCCGCCTCGAGCGTTGGCATGATCCGACCGCGCTCGCTCGTGAGCGGGACGGCGCGCGGACGGCGCGCCGCGAGTCCGAGCTCCGTGTGCGGACGCCCGCGCACGAGCGTCTCGTCGAGGTCCGCCCCTCGCGCCGCCGCGCGCGCGAGATCGGCCCAACTGGTCTCGCCCGCGTTCGCGAGGTGCCAGATGCCGCGCTCACCGTCGATCAGCAGATCGAGCGTGGCGTGCACGAGATCCGGCACGTACGTCGGAGACACGACGAGATCATCCGCCGCATCCACCGGGAGACCCATCGCCAGCGACGCGAGCGTGCGCGTGATAAAATTCCATTCGTCCCATGGACCGAAGAACGCCGCGGTGCGCACCACGAGCGCGCCCGGATGCGCCGCCAGCACGCGCGCCTCGCAGTCGGCCTTGCTCCGGCCGTACACGCCCAGTGGCGCGACGGGATCCGACTCCACGTAGGGCGCATCCTTCCCGCCATCGAACACGAGGTCCGACGAAAAGGCGACGAGCGGGACCCCCCTCGCCGCGCACGCACGCGCCAACGCCTCGGCGGCGACCGCGTTGAGACGCTCACAGGCCTCCATGTCCCGCTCGGCGTCGTCCACGCGCACGTAGCCCGCGGCGTTCACCACGGCCCACGCATCGCTCTCGCGTATCGCGCGATCGACGGCGCGTCGATCGGTGACGTCCAGCTCATGGCGCCCGAGCGCGCGATGTGCGAGCCCGCGCGCCGAGCACAGCCTCGCGAACGCGCTGCCCAGCGTCCCCGACGCGCCGGCGATGAGAATCGGACGGCCCGGCGGCGAGTCGTTGACCTCGAGAAGCTCAGAGAGCTCGTCGTGCTCCGGGTAGAGCACGCGTCCGGCGCACCGCCACCAACCGGGCGCGCCGAGCGCTGGGTGATCGTACGAGCCCTTCGTAGCGAAGGAGCTCGCCATCCGCGCGAGCGCCGTTGGTCGCGGACGCGGGGCGCGCACGTCGAAAAGTCCCGGTTCGTAGTCTCCCTCGAGCCGCGTGGCGAGCGACGACCAGTCCCGCGTGCCGAGCACGGCCCACGCGGTCACGGCGCGGACGTCGGCGCCTTCGGCGCGCGCGTCATGCGCCGCGTCCCACACTTCGGCGAGCCAGCGAA
>DATEOG010000041.1:0-5485 GCA_035274345.1 Gemmatimonadaceae bacterium | reverse complement strand
CGCTCGGGAACGAGCCCGACGATCTCGCTCCAGGTCGTCGGGCTCGCTCGGGAACGAGCCCGACGATCTCGCTCCAGGTCGGCGTGACGCCGCGCGCCTCGGCTTCGGTGCGCACCGTGTCGAACGCGACGTGCAGCGGCGTGCGCTCCGTGTCCACGAGGTTCATCGAGACCTGCGCCTGCCCGTCGACTTCGAAGCCCATGGCCTTCACGTAGCGCAGCCCGCCCGACGAGCCGCGCACCGCCTTCGCGACCTCTTTCGCCACGCCGAGATTCGACGCGGGACCGAGATACACGTTGTACGCGACGAGGAACGGTCGTGCGCCGATCGCGACGGCGCCCGCGGTCGGATGGATGGTCGACGGCCCGAAGTCGGGAGTGCGCTGCGGCGTGCGACCGATGTCGTCGCGCAATCCCTCGAACTCGCCGCGGCGGACGTCCGCGAGATTCTCACGGTCGGGACGCGTAGCGGCTCGCTCGTACAGGAAGACGGGGATGCCGAGCTCGCGCCCCACGCGCTCGCCGAGCTGGCGGGCGAGCGCGATGCAGTCTTCCATCGTCGATCCCTCGAGCGGGATGAAGGGGACGACGTCGGCCGCGCCCATGCGCGGATGCTCGCCGGAATGCGTGGTCAGATCGATCTGTCGCTGCGCCTCGCGGATGCCGGCGAACGCCGCATCGGCGACGACGCCGATCTCCGCGACGAAGGTGATGACGCTGCGGTTGTGACTCGCGTCCGAGCTCGCGTCGAGCAGGTAGGCGCCTGGGACTGCCGCGATCGCGTCGCGGATGGCGGCGACGACTTCGGGGCGGCGCCCCTCGGAGAAGTTCGGGACGCACTCGATGAGCTTCATGAGGCGCGGAGCGTGTCGAGGAGCCAGGCGTGCATGGCGGGGTTGCCGCAGACGAGAGACGTTTCGGCGCCGGGGCAGGGTTCGCCAGTAGCGGTCGTGACGATGCCACCGGCCTCGCGGACGAGCAGTGAGCCCGCGGCCATGTCCCACGGGTTCAGTCGGAGCTCCCAGAAGGCGTCGTATCGCCCGCAGGCGACGTCGGCGAGATCGAGCGCGGCCGCGCCCGAGCGGCGAATGCCGGCGGTGGAGCGCATGACGTTCGGCAGCGAGACCATGTACGCCGCGATGTCCTCGTCGCCGGACCAGGGCAGTCCCGTGGCGACGAGCGAGCGGCCAGGCTCGGTGGTGTCGCTGACCCGGATCGGCTGGCCGGCGCGGCGCGAGCCCCCGCCGAGCGTGGCGGTGAACAGCTCACCGGTAGCGACGTTGATCGTCGCGCCGGCCACGACGTCACCGTCGATGAGCGCGGCGATCGACACCGCGAAGTGCGGGACCCCGTGCAGGAAGTTCGTCGTGCCGTCGAGCGGATCGGCGACGAACACGAGTCCGTGCGAGCGGCTGAGGTTCGGCGATCCTTCCTCGGCGACGAGCGTCGCGTCGGGATGTCGGCCGGCGACGACCTCGGCGATCGTCGCCTCGCTCGCGCGATCGATCTCGCTCACGAAATCGTTGTAGCCCTTCGTCTCCCACACGAGCGATGCGCGACGCTCGGCGCCCTTGCGAACGACGTCGGCGCCACGCGCGGCGGCAGCCACGCACGTGGCGAGCAGCGCGCGCGCGTCGCTGCGACCGTGCGACGTGCGCGCAGCGGCGTTGTGCTCGATTCCTTGCGACGCGTCTGACGCGCTCATTACGTTCGGGGCATGGCACGTATCTTCAGCGGCATCCAGCCCTCGGGCGAGCTGCACATCGGCAACTACCTCGGTGCAGTCAAGAACTGGGTGGCGCTGCAGCACACGGCGGAGTCGATTTTCTGCATCGTGGACTACCACGCGATCACGGGCGGATTCAAGCCCGGTCTGCTCCGCAGCCGCCGGCGAGAGATGGCGCTGGGCCTGCTCGCGGCGGGGATCGATCCGGCGGTGTCCACGCTGTTCGTCCAGTCGGACGTGCCGGAACATACCGAGCTGGCGTGGATCTTCAACAGCGTCACGCCCCTCGGTGAGCTCGAGCGACAGACGCAGTTCAAGGACAAGTCGCAGCGGATGGAGAGCGTGAACGCGGGTCTGCTCACGTATCCCATCCTGCAGGCCGCGGACATTCTGCTGTACCGCGCCGACCGCGTGCCGGTCGGTGAAGATCAGCTGCAGCACCTCGAGCTGTCGCGCGTGATCGCACGTCGATGGAACGCCGAGTTCGCTCCCGACGAGCCCTACTTCCCCGAGCCGCAGCCAGTGCTCACGCCGACGCGCCGCATCATGGGGCTCGACGGACAGGCGAAGATGTCGAAGTCGATGGGCAATACCATTGGGCTGCTCGAGTCGCCGGAGGAGATCTGGGCGAAGCTTCGGCCGGCAGTGACCGATCCGAAGCGCATCAAGAAGACCGATCCCGGCACGCCGGAGGTTTGTAACATATATCACCTCCACAAGGCGTTCAGCCCGCCGGCCACGGTGGAGCACGTCGCCTTGCAATGCAGCACCGCCGGTTGGGGATGCATCGATTGCAAGAAGGTGCTGGCCGAATCGATGGAGAGCGAGCTCGTGCCGATCCGCGCGCGCGCCGCCGCGCTGCGCGAGGATTCGACGGCTATGGATTCGGCGCTGGCGGCGGGGGCGGACAGGTGCCGCACGCTCGCGCGGGAAACGCTGCGGGGAGTACGCGAACGCATGGGATTCGACTAAAGGCCACCATGAGGGCTCGCGCGCGGAGGCTTTCGTGCGCATATCTCTTGCTCTCAGAGCCTGAGGAGCGTCCGCTGCGGGGCGGACGCGTGGGGAAGGCGAAGCAACCGTGGGAGCGAGCGAGCCATGCAGTCCCTTCGTGAGTTCATCCGCCGTATCAGGGCGTGGGCTGGATGGCGCCGTCTACGTGGTGCGCCCGTCGCACCGCCGGTCACTGCGCTGCCATTCCTCGTCACGATGGAACGGCCAATCCTTCGCGAGGTGACCTCGCAGGGTGTTCGCGTCTATTCGCTGTGCGGAAGCTGCGGTGCGCAGCTGGCAGCGAGCGCCACGCTGTGCGAGAGCTGCGCGCAGCGGCGCAGCCGATCGGCCCCGAACGCCTGAGTGTCGGCGATCGAGCGCCTGATCGACATCCTCGCGGGTGCGTACCGCTGGGGATTGCATCCGTTGAAGGTGTTCGTGGCGCTGGTCATGCCGGCGCTGATCGTCTGGCTCGCCGACTGGCGGCTGCGCGTGCGCACGCGAGCGATCGAACAGGCGGAGGACAGGGTTCGGCAACAGCCGCACACCCTCCCGCGGTGACCTCCACGCGCTGACGTGTACGCCGGCCACGCCGCCGTCGCGCTCGCCCTGCGGCGACGCGAACCGCGCCTTCCAATCCTTCCCCTCGTGATCGCTGCCTTCGGCCCCGACTGGCTGGAGCTGCTGCTCATGCTTCCCGAGAAGCGCGAAGGGATGGCGGTGTTCACGCACTCCGTCCCCGCGGTGCTGATCGGTGGCGCGCTCGCGGCCATGCTGTATTCCGCGATACGACGTCCGGGAGCGGGGACCATCTTTCTCGCGTGGCTGCTCCACTGGCCCGCCGATCTGTTCACTGGCCGGAAGCCGCTGCTGTTCAGGGAGCCGTTGATCGGCCTCGACCTGTACAAGCTCCCCGCGGTCGACTTCGCGCTCGAGAGCATGGTGGTAGTCATTGGCTGTGCGCTCTATGCGCGCACGCTTCCGCCGCGTGGCGACTTGCGGCGCGTGGTCGTCATACTTGGTGCGGCACTCATCGCGATGCAGGGGGCGCTGGACGTGGCGCTCTCCGTGATGCGGAACTCGCCATGGGCGCCGTCGTTCGTGCTCGTGGAGCAGCGGTCTCAGCCACGCAAGGCGATATCATCACGCTCGTGCCCTGGACCGCATGCATCTTGCACGTCGCCCCTCGTACCGACTACACGAGGAAGCGATGGCGATGGACGGTCCACGGGGCATCGTGACGCTGGTCTGCCTCACTTGCGGCAAGGAGAAGTTTTTCACACGGGAAGTGCCGGCAGCCGTGAGTTGCGAGCAGTGCGGCAGCACGGTCTTCCGGACGTTCGCCACACCGACCGAGCCCGACGAAGCGGCGATCGACGCGCTCGAGGCCCAGGCACGCAGCATGGCGTATGGGGACAGCTCCCCCGACACCACGCGAGATGACGTGCGCGACCTCGACATGCGATAGCCGACGGCGGGCGGGAGCCCGCCATTCTCATTCCTCCGCAGGAAAACATTCCCGTGATGATGGAGGTCGTGCGCGTCCTGCGCCTCGACCTCCTCATCAAGCTCTCGCTCGCGGTGTTCCTCGGGGGCATCATCGGCTTCGAGCGCGAGCTCTCGGGAAAGCCGGCCGGCCTCCGCACCAACATCCTCATCTGCCTCGGCGCCGCCCTGCTGATGGACGTCTCGAACCGCATCGGTCTCGTGGACGGCCAGCGGATCGGCGATCCGGCGCGCATCGCCGCCCAGGTGGTGAGCGGGGTGGGCTTCCTCGGCGCTGGCACGATCATGCAGGGGCAGGGGGTCGTGACCGGCCTCACCTCGGCCGCGACGATCTGGGTCGTCGCCGCCATCGGGCTCACGGTGGGGGGTGGGTTCTACGTCGAGGCGCTCGGCGCCGGTCTGCTGGTCACCTTCGTGCTCGCCGCGCTCGGGCGACTCGAGATATACGTTCGCCGTCTGCGCCGCCGAGTCACGGCGACGATCCGTACGCAGGTCGGTACGACGCCCGACGACGTGGCGGAGGCCCTCCGAGCGCACGGCATCGTGATCGAGAACCAGCGGATCTTCGACCACACGGAGGACCGGACGTTCGAGCTCAAGCTGGCGGGTCCGTCCCGGCAGTTCGAGGTGGCGGCCGGGGAGCTGATGCGACGCCCGTTCATCCTCGGGGTGAACTTTGACTGACGGCGTCCCGCGGCTGGTCGTCGACCTGGCCGCCACGTCGAAGAACTGGGCCCTGACGCCCGCCGGGGAGAGCCGGCTGCGGGCGGAAGCCCCCGAGGGCTGGGCGATCGCAGTGGTGCAGGCGCCGACCAGCTCGGACGGCGACGGTCCCCAGGGGGCGAGCCGCGAGGCGATCACGCTGATCGCGGAGGCGGAGGCCTACTTCGGTTTCGGGGTGACGGCGGACCTGCTGGCGAGCGCCCGGCGGCTCCGCTGGGTGCACTCGGCGGCGGCCGGCGTGGGGAACGTGCTCAGGTCGGGGATCGCCGACACGGACATCCTTCTCACCAACGCCGCCGGGATCCACTCGATCCCGATGGCCGAGTTCATCATCGGTGGGTTGCTGCATTTCACGCGCGGGCTCGACGTCGCGCTCGACCAGCAGCGTCGCGCCGAGTGGAGCAAGGCATTCTTCGTGGCCGACGACTCGCCGCTGCGCGAGCTGAGCGACATGCGCGTGCTGATGGTGGGAACCGGAGGGATCGGCCAGGCCACGGCGACCCGGCTCGCCGCCCTCGGCGCGACGTGCATTGGGGTA
>DATEOG010000040.1:0-4775 GCA_035274345.1 Gemmatimonadaceae bacterium | reverse complement strand
GACGAGCCCCGCGTGGAAGTGCCCGGGGTCGAGCGTGATCAGCCGGAAGCGAGCCGAGTCGCCGCGAGCGCCCTGCAGTGCGACCTGCTGGGCGTCCGCGGCGTTCGTGGCGACCATGATGGAGAGCGCCGAGAGCGCGGTGGCGAATCGTCGACGGAGTGGAGTCGAGGAGGACATCTACCTGGTTGCGGTCTTGGATTGAGCGAGCCGGAGTGCGCCGTACCCTGCGCGCTCGGGGCGCGTGAGCATCGCGTTGGCCTGCGCGTCGTTGACGAATCGCTCGGCCTTCGCATCCCAGGTGAGGGGACGGTTCAGCTTCATCGCGATCCAGCTGAGGATGCACGCGGTGTTGCTGGCATGCGCGATCGGCGCGGGCGCGAGCGGCTGCTTCCGCGACTGGACGCACTCGAGCCAGTTCTTGTGGTGTGACGTGCTGTGCGGAAGCTCGACCTTGAGCCCCGTCGGATCGAGCAGCTTCGGATCGCTCGCGTCGAGTGACTTGAGCGAGGTCTGACGACCGGTCGGGTCGCTGGCGGTCTGCGATGAATCGCGCGAGACGAAGATCCAGCCCTCGTCGCCGATGAACTTGATGCCGTTCGGCAGCTCGTCCGACACGGTCATCTTGACGTTGCCGGGATACGTCAGCTCGACGTGATACTTGCCGTGCACGTTCCAGATCTTGTTCGTCGGGAACTCGCCACGCCCTTCGATGCGCGACGGGCCGGAAAGCTCCACGTCCATCCCCCAGTGCGCCGTGTCGAAGTGATGCGCGCCCCACCCGGTGATCATGCCGAGCGAGTAGTTCTCGTTGCGCAGCCAGCCGGGACGCGAGTTGACGTCGGGGCCGCCGTCGCGCCCCGTGCCCTGCGGATGCACGCGCTGCTCGGTGTAGTACACCTCGGGGGTGGGGCCGAGCCACATGTCGTAGTTCAGGTTCGGCGGCACGGGCTGCGGCGGATTATCTGGAGCGGTAGGATCGATCGGCAGTCCGATCTCGACGCGGCGCAGGTTGCCCACGCGGCCGCTGCGCACGAGCTCCACCGCCTTGCGGAACTGCTCGTTCGGTCCCCACGAGCGCTGCTGGCTTCCCACCTGAAGGATGCGTCCCGACCGCGCGACGGCGTCGCGGAGGACGATCCCCTCGGCGTGCGTCATCGTGAACGGCTTCTGCAGGTACACGTCCTTCCCCGCCCTGAGTGCGCGGAGCGCGACCTCGGCGTGCTGGTGATCGGGGAGGCTGATCGTCACGGCGTCGATGTCCGTGCGCGCGAGCAGCTCGCGGTAGTCCTGATAGACGCCGATCGTGGGCTTCGGCGCGTTGCGCGACGCGAGCATCCGCTCGATGCGGCCCTTCCCGCTCGCGGCGCGGCGCGAATCGAGATCGGCGACGGCGAGGATGTCGGCGAGGTCGGCGCCAACCACGCCCGGCATGTCGTGTCCCTGCGCGATGCGTCCCGCCCCGATGCACCCGACGCGAACGCGATTGCTCGGCGCATCCTTGCCGAGCAGCCGTGACGGGATGATGAGCGGCGCGGCGAACACGGCGGCGGTGGCACCGGTGCGCTGGATGAAAGAGCGCCTGGAGATTGAGTCCCTATGATCGGATGTCTTGTCAGTCACGGCTGGCTCGCTGCGAAAGGGTGTCTGGGCGCTCGTATTCAGTATGTACCGCGGAGTGGCGAAGTGGCGAGGTCAGCAGGCGATCTTGATTTACCAACCTGTCTAACGACGGAACGCGTCATCCCGAGCGAGCGCAGCGAGTCGAGGGATCTGCACCCTCACGAGCACGTACAGATCCCTCGACTTCGCGCTGCGCGCTCCGCTCGGGATGACACGGAACGGAAAGGAGCCGATCCGGCCCTTTCAGATGTGATCGCTCTTCAAAATCCGCGTTCCGTCGTTTGCCGTCGTGCGCCACCGGCTTCGGAGCTACGGCGCCAGTTGGCGGGGCGTTGTGCTGAGCTTGGGCGCGGGCGCGAGGATGCTGGCGATGAGGAGGCCGGCCACGAGCGAGACCGCCGTCAGCACCATCGTGAAGGCGGTGGCGATGCCCGCCACGGTGTCTCGCTCCATCATCGAGGACATGCTGAGGTAGCCGATGCTGCCGGGCACGAGGAGGAGGATGCCCGGCACGAGCACCACCGGTGCCGGCCGGTTCCGCCAGCGCTCGTACGCAGCGCTCGCCATCGCCACGCCGAAGGCGGCGACGAACATGCCGAGCTCCTGCCCGAGCCTCGCGGCGCCGAACCGACCGGCGAACACGCCGAGCATGCCTGCCGCCACGATCCACGGCGCATCGCTCGGATCGGCGCGCAGGATCACGACCGAGCATGCGGCCGCGAGTACGACCGCCACGACGGGCGCCCATTCGGGGAGAGGAGCCGCGGCCGCACTCAGCGGCGCGCCGAAGACCATCGTGCCGAGCCGAGTCCCGAGCGCCACGCCGAAGACGATGCCGAGCAGCGTCATGAACGCACTGCTCAAACGGAGCGTCCCCGACGCGAGGTGTCGCGTCGCGAGCTCGGTGATCGCCGTCGTGAGCAGCAGTCCGGGCAGGAGGACGATCAGTCCGGCGAGCGTGGCGACGAAAACCGACATCGGGCCGACCAGCTTCGCGAGTCCGATCGCGGCGGTGCTGAGGAGGAACGCGGCGAGCGACTCGAACACTCGGCCGACGCGGGCGTGGCTCGCGGAGTAGATCGCCAGCAGTCCGAGGCCGAGGCCGAGCATCGTGGCGACGAGGATCTCGCGCCATCCTCCGCCGAGGAACTGGCAGACCGCGCCGGACAGGATCCCATGTGCCAGCGTGACGAGGCCGGGCCCGTACGGTGACGGCGCGGCGACGATTCGCTCGATGCGCGCCATCCCTTCCTCTGGGGAGGCTCGCCCCTGCGCGACGTCGAGCGAGACCTCCTCGAGCGAGGCGAGCTTGCCGAGGTTCACCTCGCCGGGCTCGACTCGCAGCAGGTGCGTGCGCTGGCGCTCCTCCGGCCCGAACGCGGCCATGATCTGCGTCGGCATGGAGAAGAATCGATAGCCCGCGAGCCCGAGCCGGTCGGCGGTGGCGCCAAGGATGTCCTCGAGACGCGCCGCGGAGTAGCCGTAGGCGTGAAGGGCGCGCGCAAGCCGGAGCACGAAGCCGACGGCGCGAGGATCCGGGTCGTCGCCGCGCGGAGTGCCGGGGTCGTCGGTCAGGGAACGCTCGGGATTGGCGACGGTGCGGCTTCGAAGTCGCTGAGCGCCTGTGCGATGGCGACGAGCACGGCCAGCGCGATCACGGCGAGGACGCCGCCGACCAGTCCGATCGTTCGTCCGGCGCTGACGCCGCGGGTCTCGATTCGCTCCACTTGCGGCTGCGCGACGGCGACGCGCGTGCGCTCATCGCCGGCGAATCCGATCAGACTGTCCGGGCGAACGGTGACATCGTTCAGCGAGAGGGTCGTGCCGTCACGCAGGACGACGCGCGCGCGCCGATAGCTCGCGTCGCCGGGGATCTGGGCGTCTCGGGCGGGCACCGCACGCCACGACATGCACCCGGTGGTGTTCAGGAGCGCAACGAGGCCGCATGCGAAGCGAAGTGTGATCAGGCGCCGCGCGAGCGGCCGACGTGCCACGCTATCCCTCGACGCGGTGCTCGCCGCTGTCGCGGTCTTTCCGGATCACCACTTCCGCGGAGCTCATCGTCACGCGGCCGGTGAATCGAACGACGCTCGTGACGTGATGGGCTTCGGTCCAGCTCGTGGCGCGCGGATGCCGACGGTACTCGAAGGAGCCGAGCACCGCGCTGACGTGGTCCTCGACGCCGACGTTCGAGGGCAACTGGATCTCGATGTTCCCCATGAACGCGTGGAGGGAGATCTCCGTCACTCCGGGGGCGAAGCTCGCGTGCGTGAGGTCCAGCTCGACGTTGCCGAGCACGGTGCGGACTTCCAGTGCGCGAGGGACGGCGTGCATCTCACGCACGATGCTGCCGAGCACCACGCCGACGTTCATGGCGGGCAGGCTCGCGCGCGTCGCGGGCACTTCGGTGGCGCCGAGATCGGCGGTGAGTGCTCCGAGCTCGTCCGGCGTCCTCGCGGCATAGGCCGCGGCGGCACGGCGCTCGAACTCGTCGAGCGTCAGATGATCCTGCGCGTAGCGGTCGGTCAACAGCGCGATGACCCGCTCGCGGGACGCGGGCGAGACCGGAGGCGCCAACGTTGGCGCGCGCGGGTCAACCGGGGGGTCGCTCGTCATCCGTCAGAATGCATGTCTGGACTGCGGGGCGAAAGAGCCTGCGCACGATCGACCTCGGCGACGCGGCGTTCGGCCTCTCCCCACTCGATCGCCGGGGCGACGTCGTCGTCGGCCATCCGCATCGATTCGACGGCGCGCTGCACCACCGGGCCACCATCCGGAACGGCGAGTCCGAAATCGAGCTCGGCGCGGCGACAGATCCGCTCGTGGCGTGCCCGCGCCTCGGCGAACGGCATGACCCCGTACTTCTGTGCCAGGCGGTCGAGCCGTGCGTGCATCCCTTCGTGAACGAACGACGCGGCAACCTGGGAGTCGGAGAACTGCTCGTTGGCCATGAAGGTGAGCTCGAGCATGCACAGCCGCCGATCGGGGAAGTAGGCCGCTCGGCAGGCATAGCGCATCACGACGATGCCGGCGATGTCGCGCCGAATATGGGCCAGCCGCCAGGGTTGGTACTCGCGTACCCGTGCGATCACCGCCTCCGCGCGGCGGAACACCCGTTCGGTGCTGACGTCGTCGCGCGTGTTGAGCACCTCGAC
>DATEOG010000039.1:0-2508 GCA_035274345.1 Gemmatimonadaceae bacterium | reverse complement strand
CCACGGTCATCGTGCGCGCGAAGGTGCGCGCGGCATCCTCGATCGACACGCCCTGAACGACGTCCACGACGACGTCCGCGGGCGGCGTCTGTGCGACCACCACGGCGCCGACATCGTCGGCGTTCCACAGCATCGCCGCGCCAACCAGGCTCGCCGCGAGCGCGATGGGGAGGATCCGCCGCGACCAGAGCTCGGCGTAGCTCCACCAGGCGACGTTCGCACGCGCGGGGAGCGCGCGTGTGATGCGCGTCGCGAGCGCGTCCCAATCGACCGTGTCGGGGACGTCGCCCACCGCCTGCCGCAGCAGAGCGGCGAGCTCCTCGTCGCGCGCCGGCTCGCCTGGCGCGAAGGGATTGAAGGTGCCGTCGCTACGCATCGAGCCGTCCCTCCGCGTCGTCGCGTCCAAAAATGCGTCCGAGGACGCCGCGCAGCTGGCGCCGCGCCTCGTGAAGGTGCCACCGAACCGTACCTGGCGCGAGCTCCATCATCTCGCCGATCTCCGCGCTCGTCATCCCGTCGACGTCGAACATCGTGACGATCAGCCGCTGGCGCTCGGAGAGCGTGGAGAGCGCGTCCTGCAGCACGCGCCCCGTGTCACTCCACTCGGCCTCCTCGAGCGCCGTCGGCGCGTCGCTGACGCCCTCCGTCTCCGGCTCGGTGCTGCGTCGTGCGCGCGACCGGCGCAGGTTGGCGCCGCGGTTCACGACGATGCGCATCAGCCACGGACCGAACGGACGTCCGACCTCGAACGAATCGAGATACTGGTACGCCGCGAGGAAGGCCTCCTGGACCAGGTCCTCGGCGTCCTCGCGGTGGCCGACGACGCGATACGCGACGCGGAACGCCTGCTCCATGTACGACCGCACCAGGGTGTCGAAC
This sequence comes from Gemmatimonadaceae bacterium, assembly GCA_035274345.1. Lineage (GTDB taxonomy): Bacteria > Gemmatimonadota > Gemmatimonadetes > Gemmatimonadales > Gemmatimonadaceae > AG11. Next base: position 1,629 of record DATEOG010000039.1, on the reverse strand, counting down.
GCCGTGGCGTCGCCGGCGCGAGCGCGCTCGATGAGCGCGCCGTCACGCTCGGCCGCGGCGATGCGCGCCGCCGACGGGGCTGGCTCCGCTGGAACGCTCGCGCTCACGGAGAGCGTGACGCTCGGACGTGCGCGGGACTCAGCCCAGCGGCGGGCGGCCTGTGCCATCGCGGATCTGTCCCCTGCGCCGGCCATATCCCTCCGTCTGCTGCGGACTCTCGAGCTCCTTTTTCGCCGTCTCCTCGGCGCGCTTCCGCTCGTTCTTCTCGAGCTTCGCCGCGCGCTCGCGCTGCTCCGGACGGAGCACCGCCATCACCTGGTCGCGCGCCTTGGCGAACGCCGGCGAGAGCGAGTCGATCAGCGCCACCTGCGCCGCGCGGAACGCGACGAGCTGCTCGCGCTGCTCCGGGCTGAGGTCGTTGATGCCGCCGGCGGGACGCCAGGTCGGCTTGAGGGTCGCGAGCTTGGTGAGCATCGGCGCCGCCACGGAGTCCAGCTCGCGGCGGATTGCCGCGATCTGCGTGCGCTGGCTGTCGGTGAGCTCCAGGTCGGACTCGCCCTCGATCACCGTGCGCGCGACGTTCACCGGGACGATCGGCACGGGCTTCCCGGAAAACGGGTTGTTGTCGCGACGCACGTACTGCCCCATCGCGAGCGACGGCAGCAGAACGAGCGCGAGCGTGGCGACGGTGATACTCCGATTCGAGCGGCGCATCGTGAAGCTCTCCATGAGCAATGGAAACGGCCGGGCGGGCAACGGCGGGCCGTCACCTCCGATTCACCCGAACGCGACAAAGTGTTGGGTCTCGCGTGGAGAGACGCAACCAGGGGGGCGTGGGAGATACCCCATTGGCGCCAGGGCGGTCCGGGGGGTGCCCAGGTGAGTTGGATGGTTGGTTGGTTAGAAAACGGCCTCGGGAGGCAGAAGCTTCCCGAGGCCGTTCCCAACCCACAAACCAGCCAACCAACTAACTCACGAAGTCACTCGCACCTGCAGCGGCGACGTCAGGTTCACCGCGATGGCGCCGCCATCCGGGACGCAGCCCTCGTAGTTCGCCGTGGCCGCCGCCGTGGCGGCACCGCCGGCCGCACCCGCCGCCGCGCCGATGATCGTCGACTTGGTGTTCTTGCCGAGGATCTGGCCGGCGATCGCGCCGATCGCCGCGCCCGTCGCGACCTTCTGCACGTCCTTGCTCTTCGGCTGGTTGCGCACCCGCTCAACGTCGGCGCTGGCCACCGTGCCGCTCACCGGGTAGGTACGGCCGCCGAACGACACCGACTTCACCGCGAACTCCATGATGATCTTGTCGTTCGCGTTCTCGCTGCGCTTGAGCTGCGTGACCTCGAGCGACACCGTGGCGCCCGACGGGATCGAGGCCCCGTTCGATCCGCTCACCGCTTCCGCGACCGTGGCCGAGAAGGTCTGGCCTACGGTATAGGTGTTCGTGCAGACGCGGGAGTTCGAGCGGAGGCTCAGCGAGGCGCCCGAGGCGATCGTGCCGACCGAGCCACCACCGCTGGCGGCCGCCGAGCCCGGCGCGTTGCGCGTCTCGGTGTTCCCGGACGGCGTCGTGCGGGTCGTTGGCGTCGGAGGCGGCGGCGTCGGACGCGACGGCCGCGCGGCCGGACG
>DATEOG010000038.1:0-9267 GCA_035274345.1 Gemmatimonadaceae bacterium | reverse complement strand
GCTCGCTCTCGCGCGCCACGCGCGCCGCGGTCGCACTGTCGAGCGCGCGGCCGAACCGCGACGCTACCTGCAGCTGCTCCTTCGGTGGCGGCAGTGGTGGCGGCGTGACGGAGGCGTGCAGCGTGTCGCTCCGACCGGAGGCGCGCGTCACGACGACCGCCGCCTCGACGGTGTTCACTGAGTCGACGGGCACGGCGCCGAGCGCGCGATGCCCGGTGCGCGTCGCGACGAAGTGCAGCGGCTCCCCCGCCATCGTGCCGGCGATCGCGATGATCGAGTCGTCGCGATGGCCGGGATCGGAAAGCGTCAGCGTGACGAGCGAGCCGGGGAGCGGGCGCTGGGGCGACATCGTGAGCCGCGGCTGCTGTGCGCCAGCCTGCGCGAACGACACGACGAGGGCGCACGCCGCGACATGGATCGCGCGCCGGACGGAGTTCATCGATGTGATCATGACAGTCGATACGACTGCGTATCGACCGGAGTGTCAAGACAGGTCGACGCTCTTCGTGCCGGCGCCGTCGACGCCCTCGGCGCTCGGAATGATGCGCGCGGCCGACAGCGTCACGCGGAACAGTGCACCGCCACCGGGCGAGTTCTCGGCGTGCACCGTGCCGTGGTGCCGCTCGACGATCTGATGGACGATCGTCAGCCCCATTCCCAGGCCGCTCTTCTTCGTCGAGAAGAACGATTCGAACAGGTGCTGCTGCGCCTCCGTCGACAGGCCAGGCCCTGTGTCGCGGACAGAGAGCTCGACCTGTCCATCGCGAGCGGCGGTGCCGAGCACGACCCGGCGCTCGCGCGCTGACGTCGCCGCCGATTCGATCGCGTTGAGCGCCAGGTTCATCGCGACCTGTTGGAGCTGCACGGCATCGCCGTGCACGTTCGGCAGCCCGTCCGCGAGCGAGAGGTCGACGATCACCTCCTTCGACACGGAGGCACCCTTCAGGAGCTTCACGACATTGCGACAGAGGTCATTGAGCGAGACCGGCTCGCTCGTCTCCCGATCGCGGCGAAGCAGCAGGCGGATGTGCTCGATGACTTCGACCGCTCGCGCGTTGTCCTTCACGATGTCGCGGAACACCGCGCGGGCTTCGCTCACGTCCGGCGGCTCCTGGCCGAGGAGCAACGCCCCCGTCTCCGCGTTCAGGCGCATGGCGGAGAGCGGCTGGCGAAGCTCGTGCGACACCGCCGCGCCGAGCTGATTCACCGTCGCGACGCGCGCGATGTGCGCCGTCTGCCCCCTCGACTCGGCGAGCGCGCGCGCCGCGTTCGATCGCGCCAGCGCGCCAGCCAGGACGTCCGCCGCCGCCGCGAGCCACTCGCGTGACGTGGTGCTCGCGCTGCCTTCGATCGGCACCCCGTGCAGTGTCAGCGTGCCGACGAGCATACCGTCGGCGCGCAGCGGGATCTCGACCGGAATGGCGGTGAGCGCGCCGGCGTCGGCCGACCTCGATACGCTCGTCTCCTCCCTCGTCCAGCGGGTGATCTGCGCCGGCTGCTCCGCACGCTCCGCATGCACGCGGAGCTCGGCCCACTCCGCACCCGCGAACTGTGCGATGCGCGCCACCGCGTGGTCGAGGGCCTGCGAGGCATCGTCGGGCGCGTGGCGCACCGCGTCCGTCCTCAGTGCGGCGAGCATCTGCTCGTATGCTGCCTGCTCCTGCAGCGACCGCTGCGCGCGGATGCGCCTCCGTCGCTCGATCATGAGCGTGGCGATGAGCGCCGTCTGCATCACCGTGACTGCCAGCACGATGAAGACCGCAAGCCTGTGCCGTTCCCACGCGCTCGGCGTGCGGAAGAGAACCTGGGTGCCCTCCGGCAGACGCTTCTCCGACATGCCCCAACGTTGGAGCTGTCTCCAGTCGACCACGGTCGGGTTGTGTGCGACTTCCCGATCGGGAAGCCTCGCGCCACGTGGCTGCCGGAGCACTCGTATCAGCAGCCGACCCGTGCGCGCGCCGTCCTGCGCGAACTCCATGGCGGTGCCGCCGACGACTCCATCCCCCACCCAGTTTCGGGCGATCCCGTACACCGGTACCGATGAGGCGCGCGCGACGCTCGGGATCAGCTCACCGGTCGAGAACGACTGCCCGCGCCAATCCTTTCTGAAGGAAGAGAGCAGGACGAACGATTCCGCCGGCAGCTCGCGCAGGCTTCGCAGCAACGAGGTCAGCGTCCAGTCCTTCAGCACCTCGAGCTTCATGTCGCCCAGCACGGGCGTCAGGTCCTGGACGGCCTCCGCCAGGAGGACGGAATCCATCGCCGACGCACCTGTGACGAGGTAGACGCGCTTCGCATCGGGCTGAAGTCTGCGCGCGAGCGAGAACGTCTCCACGAATGGCAGTGGAATCCGCCGACCGGTCACGTTCGTCGGCAATGCGTCGAAATCGATCACCGGCTCGAACGCGTTGCCGTACACGATCGGAACACCCGGTAGGATCGGACCGAACCTCTCCGTGGCGAACTGCAGCGCGATGGAGCTTTCGGTGACCACGGCGTCGATCGGCACTCCGCGATACTTCCGAGCGACGTAGGCCGCGAACTCCGGCCAGCGCTCCCTCTTTCCCAGGCGGTCGAAGTCGAGCACCTCCTCGTACAGCTCGACGTTCTGCGACCACTCTTTTCGAAGCGCTCCTCTGAGCTCGCGCGCGAACCCGGCAGCGCCCGGCGCCGTCGGATCGTGACCGTACAGCATCAGGATGCGTGTCGTCGGCTGTCCCGATTGCGCGTATGCGGGCTCGAGCTGCGCAGCGAGGCTGAGCAGGGCGAGCAATATGAGAGCACGTGGAGCCATGTGGTCCTTCGCAAAGCATCGATGCACGCCGAGGGTCGCGTGCATCACGCGCAATGTTCTGCGTTCCATCTGTTCCGCAAGCGAGCCTTTAGGAGTACTCGCTGGCGCACCCATCCTTTCGTATGGACGCCCGCCGTCAGCGTTATAGACAGTCGGAATCGTCTCTGACGTCGCAAGGGCGTGTAGAGGGCCTTCAGACCCGGCACGTCACCTGCTTTTCAGGCGCGTGCTGACACGAGCGAGAGAGCTGCGGAAGAACGACATCTCCGTAGCGCCCGCCATTGCAGCATGCCCGTCCATTCGTGATCGCCAATCTTCCCTGGGAACGGAGGCTCCAGTGCACCGCTCTCGACTGTCCGTGCTCGTGATCTTCGCCGCCGTAGCGGCGTGCTCCACGCGCGACGATTCAAAGGGAAGCGACGGTCTGTCGCAGGATCCCACGCTCGTCGCGAAGCTCGACGCCGGAAGGAAGCCCGCTCAGCCATTGCCAGACGCGTGTGGTACGGTCGTGATCGGCGCGCAGCCGTCGGATACGAACCGGGCGCAGGCGGAAGAGCTGACTCGGCGGGCGTACGACGCCGAGATGCAGGGCAACGTCCAGGAAGCGCGCACGCTGCTGCGCCGCGCGTCCGATCTCGACGCGACGAACAAATCGGCCGCCTATCATCTCGGCCTCACCAGCGAGACGATCGGCGACCGCGCCGCCGCGGTGACGGCGTACTGCCGCTATCTCTCGCTCGCGCCGGCGTCGGCCGAGTCGGCCGAGGCGCGCCAGCGCGTCGGAAGACTTTCGCAGACGACGACACGCGTTGCGGCGGGGACGGTCAACGAGCGCGACTCGAACGGTGGGCGCGCGTCGGCAACGGTCACACGTCGCGAAACGCGCGTACGGCGCGCCGCCGAGCCGCGAGTCGTCGCGACGGAGCCGCGAGTGGTCGGTAGTACGGTCGTGCGTGGTGCGAATCAGTCTCCGGCGCGGAGCGAGGCTGCACCTGCGTCCAGACAGCCGGCGGCAGCGCCGAGCGAGCCGGTGGTCGTCGCTCGCGAGGCAGAGGTTACGAGCGCTGGTACGGCCGGCGCGGCGACAGGGGTCGAGGGCGAGGTGGTTGCGGCGTCCCGTCCAGAGCCGCCCGTCGAGCAGCGGCCGACACCACCCACGGTGCGTCGCGGGCCGAACCGCGCGCAGAGCGCGGGGATCGGTGCGGCCGTCGGCGGGATCATCGGCGCGGCAACGGGACGCAGCGTGAAGAGCGCGATCATCGGCGCGGCGGCCGGTGGCATCTTCGGTACGGCAGTGGGAGGCATCAGGACTCCCCCCTTCGCGGGCGGCGGTATCTGACCGTTATGTGAGGTCGTCATCCCGAGCGGTGCGATGCTGGTCATCCCGAGCGGTGGGACGCCGTCATCCCGAGCGTAGTCGAGGGATCTGCACCTGCCGTCCAGGTGCAGATCCCTCGACTCGCTGCGCTCGCTCGGGATGACGGCGACTCGCTACGCTCGCTCGGGATGACGGCGACTCGCTACGCTCGCTCAGATGACGCGTTCAGCGCTTCGATGATCGAGGCGGCCCACGCCCGAACCGACTCCACGTATCGATCAGGCGGCACGCGGCACACGTCGAGCACCGTGATCGGCCACGACGTGGGCCACGCACGCAGCATGACCTGATCATCGTTCGACAGAACCGCATCGGCCCGGTGGTGCACTCTCGCCTGCCCGCGCGCGCCGTGCCGGGCACGGCGGCGTGCGTCGTCGAGCGTCGCACGTTCGGCGAGCACGTCCGCGACGGCTCGGCGAAGTCCCATCAGCGCACTGGGCAAAAACGCGGACGGATGCTGGAGATTGAACGACGCCACGGCGAGGAAGTGCGGCTCCGCTCCCGGCGCACCGGGGACCTGGGCCTCGAGGAACAGAAGCTCGTGCAGGTAATCCTGACAGGAGCTCTCCTCATGAAGCGCTGCGCCGCACTCCGGACAGGTCGAGGTCACGCGAGTCGAGCGGTGAGCTCGCCGCCTAGCGCTCGTCTGCCGTCGGCCCGTACAGCGGCGGGATCGGCACGTCGAGGAGACGCAGGTACACCGTCAGCTGCCCACGGTGATGCACGAAGTGATTGATCGTGTTGCGCAGCGCGTCCTTGCGCCCGGCCGACTGGTACACCTCCTTGCCCGCGCGCACGCTCCACTGTCCGTCGAAGTCGGCGTCCTTGGCCGCCGCCAGTGTCGCCTTCAGGGTGGCGACGCTCTCGTCGAAGGTTCGGAGCAGCGTCTCCGTCGTCTCGTACGTGTAGCCCGGTCCCGCCTTCAGATCGAGATCGATCCCGTGCGCGATGTCGGACATGATCTTCGGCAGCCGACAGACGAACTGCGTCAGATGTCCGAGCGGCGACGACTTCGGGTGCGGCTTCCACTGTCCGCGGTCGCTCGGCACGCGCTCGATCAACCGCCGGCTCGCCGTGAACTCGGCGTCCACCTCCTGCAGGAACTCCTGTCCAACCGTCATCGTCCCGCCTCCGCGGTACCTGGCCAACGTTCCGAAGCGGTTCGCGCCGTCCGCAGATAGGACTCGACCCGCGCGACGACGCCCGGATTCGCCGACGCCACGTTGCGCGCCTCCCGCGGGTCCGTGGTGAGATCGTACAGCTCGAGCGGGGCGCCCGCCGCCAGGCGAACGGCTTTCCATTTCCCCATGCGAACGGCCTGCTGAAAGCCGCGCTCGTGGAACTCCCAGTAGAAGGTGTCGTGCGTCCCCTGCGCTGAGCCGCGAAGGGCTCGCGTCATCGACCGCCCATCCAGTCCCGCGGGGGCGCGAGCGCCCGCCAGCTCGGCGACCGTCGGCAGCATGTCCCAGTGCGCCCACGGGTGATCGCTCACCCGCCCCGCCGGGATCGAGCCGACCCAGCGCGCGATCATCGGGACGCGAATGCCGCCCTCGTAGAGGTCGCGCTTGATGCCGCGCAGACCGCCGTTGCTCTTGAAGAACTCCGGGTCGCCGCCACCCTCTTGATGCGGGCCATTGTCGCTCACGAACATGATCAGCGTGTTTCGATCGAGACCGCGATCGTGCAGGTGATCGACGATGCGGCCGATGTCGCGATCCATCCGCGTGATCATCGCGGCGAACGCCGCATGCGGCTCGCTCTGCGAACGGTAGCCGAGTGATCTCCCATCCGGCTCGGCGCCCGCGGTCCGCGCGTCGGCCGCCGCGTTCACGTAGGGACGCTCCGGAAACTTGCCCCGGAACTCGGCGAGCGATGAATCAGGCACGCGGAGCTCGGCGTGCGGCACCGTGTAGTTGAGATAGACAAAGAACGGCCGACGATCCTCGCGATCGATGAAGCCGATCGTCTCGCGCGTGAAGAGATCGTTCACATAGTCGTTGGCGACGTCGACGGCGACCCGCGCGCCGTTGCGCCACAGGTGATCGGTGTACTGCCGGTGCGCGTGGCGATGATCGAGAAAGCCGAAGGAGTAGTCGAAGCCCTGACGGTCGGGCTGACCGGTGCTCCCGGCTATGCCAAGCCCCCATTTGCCGACGACGGCGGTTCGATAGCCGGCCGTCCTGAGCACCTCGGCGATCGTGACGTCTTCGAGCCGGAGCGCGATCTCACCGTTGCCGCGGATCCAGGTGTGTCCGGTGTGCAGGCCGGTCATCAGGGCGGTGCGCGACGGCGCGCACACGGTGCTGCCGGCATAGTACTGGGTGAACCTGATCCCCTCGCGCGCCAGCCGGTCGAGCGCGGGAGTGCGGAACTGCGCCTGTCCATAGGCGCTCAGATCGCCGTATCCGAGATCGTCGGCCTGAATGAGCACGACGTTCGGCGCGGCGGCGCGCTGCTGCGCACCTGACCGCTCGACGGGCGTCCCGACGAGTAGAAGGAATGGCAGTACGACGCGCGATGCTCGGTTCATCCGTGGCTCCGGCGAGTGACTCGATGGTCGTTCGCGACCGATCGGGGATCGGCGTCCATCAACTTGGCACGAAGCGAGGCGAGGCGCGATGCGGCAGGGGGATGCTACTCGTACATTCCCCGCATGCCCCGCCCGCTTCGTGCGCGCATCCACGACATCATGTTCCAGCACGACTCGCCCGCCGAGCGTGCGTTCGACGGCACGCTGGTCATCGCGATCGTGTTGAGCGTGGCGGTCGTCATGCTCGACAGCGTGCAAGAGATCAACGCGCGCTACGGGCGCGTTCTGCACGTGGCCGAGTGGTGCTTCACGGTGCTGTTCACCGTGGAATACCTGCTGCGCCTGTGGGTGTCCGAGCGCCGGCTCGCCTATGTCCGGAGCTTTTACGGCGTCATCGACCTCGCCGCGATCCTTCCGTCCTATCTGGCGATCGTCTTCCCCGCCGGTCGCTTCCTCCTCGCGCTCCGTGTGCTGCGAACGCTGCGTGTGTTCCGCATCCTCAAGCTCGCGCAGTACGTCGAGGAAGCCTCCGTGCTCTCCCAGGCGCTCAGGGCGAGCAGGCACAAGATCATCGTGTTCATCACGACGGTCATCACCGTCGTCGTCGTGGCGGGATCGGTGATGTACATGGTGGAGGGCCGCGAGGCGGGCTTCACCAGCATCCCGATGGGGATCTACTGGGCGATCGTGACGATGACCACGGTGGGTTACGGGGACCTCGCGCCGCAGTCGCCGCTCGGCCAGATCCTGTCGTCGGTGTTGATGATCCTCGGCTACGGCATTCTCGCCGTGCCGACCGGCATCGTCACGCTCGAGCTTCAACGCGCGTCGCGAGGCAGACGCGCGCGCGAGTGTCCCGGATGCGGGAGCCACGCGCAGGACGCAGACGCCAGCTACTGCAAGTACTGCGGCACGCAGCTCTGACGCTGCGTCAGCGCGGCGTCCGGCGCATCAATAGCTCGATCTCGTCGACGTCGCGCGGCGTCGTGGTGATCCGCTCCACTCCGCGCCTCGTCACGAGATAGTCGTCCTCGATGCGTACGCCGATGCCGTGATGGCGGACGACGGCGTCGCGCACGCGCGCCACGAAGGCGCGATTGCGCGGCGTGTCGGGCAGCAGCTCGAGACGCAGCCGGCTCACGTACACTCCGGGCTCGATCGTGAACGCGTCTGCGACGGCGAGCGTCGGGCCCGCGGGTCCGGGCGCGTGGGCCGGGTCGTGTACCTCGAGTCCGATCCCGTGTCCCAGCCCATGCGAATAGAACAGCGCGCTCTGCCGGCATGCGCCCGGTGACAGCGTGCACGACGCCACCCACGGCGGATCGAAGCTCGCGTCCTCGGCCTCGATGAGCCCGAGCTTCACCAGCCCTCGCGCGATCACCGCGCGTGCCGTGTCGTTCAGCTCGCGCATGCTCGCTCCGGGTCTCGCCAGCCGCTCCGCCGCCGCCTGCGCGTCGCGCACGAGCTGATACACGCTGCGCTGGGCTGGGGTGAATCGGCCGCTCACCGGCACCGTGCGGGTGACGTCCGCCGTGTAGCCCTGCCACGCCGCGCCGACGTCCATCAGCACGAGCTCTCCCGACTCCGCCACGTCGTCGGCCGCCCGGTGATGCACGATGGTCGCGTTGGCGCCCGCGCTCACGTTCGTCGCGAAGCCCGGCCGGTCGGCGCCGCGCGAGCGGAAGCCGGCCTCGATGCTCGCCTGGATCTCGTACTCGTGCATTCCCGGCCGTATGCGCGCGATCGTCTCGCGCAGCGACGCCGACGTCACCTCCGCGGCACGGCGGAGCAGCGCGTGCTCCGCGGCGCTCTTGCGCGCGCGTAGCGAGTCGAGCTGCTCGTCCGCCGAGCGCAGTGCGGGTGAAGGCGTGCGCCGGCGGAGCGCGGCCTCGAACGCGCCGCCACGCGTGAGTGAGTCGACCGAGCCGCCGTAGGGACGCACGTCACGGAGGGTGTACATGGCGGTGCCCGTGGCGAGCACGGAATCCACCGCGGCCGGCAGTGCGGCGAGCGGTCGCAGTGAGAGCCCCGTGCGCGCCGCGAGCGCCGCAGAGTCCTCCGGCGCGCCGTCCATGATCACGTCGCGCGCGGACCGCGGCTCCCGAAACAGGATAGCCGTCGTGACGCCGCCCCGGCGCGCGAGCAGCAGCGCGGCCTCCGGCTCGAGGAATCCGGTGAGGTAGCGGAACGCCGGCACCTGATAGAACGCGGGAAATCCAATCGGGGCTCGCTCGCCGAACGCGACGACGGTCGCGCCGTCGCCGAGCCGCTCGAGCAGCGAGTCGCGCCGCGCCGCGTACTCGGCCGAGGAGATCGGCGTGGGCGAAGCGTTCGACTGGGCGGTGGCGTGCACCGGGTGGAGCGAGAGGAGCGAGAGGAGCGGAGCGATCAGGATCGCCGAGACGCGCATGGTGGATGACGAAGTCGAAAGAGAGATCCGCAGTTTAGCCGACGGCGGCGAGCATCGCCTGCTTCGACTCGCGCGCGAAGCGACGCTGCAGTCGTCGCGCGGGCGGGTAGCCGAGCCGTGCGAGCCACTGTCCAGGGCGTGAGAACGCGTACAGG
>DATEOG010000037.1:0-5162 GCA_035274345.1 Gemmatimonadaceae bacterium | reverse complement strand
TGTCATCCCGAGCGAGCGTAGCGAGTCGAGGGATCTGCACCCTCACGAGAACGTGCAGATCCCTCGACTTCGCGCTGCGCGCTTCGCTCGGGATGACGGCTGCCTGGGGTCGGCGTTCAGCCGGTTGAAGCGCCACGGCCTTGCTCGGTCCTCCGCGCACTTGCCGTGTGTTCTCCGCGATCTTCGCGTCAATCAGTTGCACTGGCAGTCGCCGTTCTCGGACCCCCGAACCCCCGAGTTCCTCTACCGCGCCGACGGCAGAATCACCGTGAACGTCGAGCCGACTCCGAGCGTGCTGCGCACAGTGATATCGCCGCCGATGGCGCGGGCCAGGTCGCGGCTGATCGCCAGCCCGAGTCCCACTCCCTCGTCGCTCGTGACGCCGCTCCCCACCTGCACGAACGGCTCGAACACCCGCTCGAGGTGATCCTCGGCGATCCCGATGCCGGTATCGGACACACGCACCGCCACCGTTCCTGCGTCCTCGCCCGCGTCGCACGTCACGCTCACGTGGCCCCCCTCCGCGGTGAACTTCACCGCGTTGCTGAGCAGGTTGAGCACGATCTGACGCAGCTTCACCGCATTGGCGCGCGCAAACAGGTCGGGTGCGTTCGAGGTGAAGGCGAACGTCAGTCCCTTCTCTCGCATCTGCGGCATGACCAGCGACTCCACCGCCGCGCACACGTCGGCGACCGGCACGTCGTCGATGTCCGAGGTGCCCATCACGTGCTCGAGCTTCGCGTGGCGGAGCACGGAGTTCACCACGCCGGTGAGATGCAGCTGGCTCTGTCGGATGCGCTGCAGATCCTCGAGCTGCGCCGGCGTCACGGGACCGCGCACGCCCGCGCCGAGCAGCTGCGTGTAACCGGCGATCGCGTTGAGCGGCGTGCGCATCTCGTGGCTCAGCGTCGAGAGCACGCGCGACGTCGCGCGGCTCGCGTCCTCCGCGATCCGCCGCGCCATCTCGGCCTCCGCCCGTCCGCGCCGCGCCGCGTCACGCTCCTGCACGAGCTCCGTCACGTCGCTGGCGATCACCGCGATCCCCGTGACGTTCCCGTCGGTGTCCGTCAGCGGCTGGTAGATGAAGTTGTAGTAGATGGCCGGGCCCGGACCGTCCGGATTGATCGGGAACTCGTCGACCGCGTGCGGCCTGCGCGTCGCCCACACTTCGTCGAGCAGCGCCACGATCGTCTCCACGTCCACCTCGGGAAACGCTTCGCGGACGGAGAGTCCCACGAGCGGCCGGTGGCCGGCGAGCGCACCGTACGCCCGGTTGCACGACGCGAACACGTGCTCCCTCCCGCGGAGCACGGCGATCGCTATCGGCGCCTGCGCGAACGTGTAGTCCACGAACGACGGCGCCCCTTGCGTCTGCGTGCCGTACCAGGGGGCGGCATCGTGCGCGTCCAACCGGCCGGTCACGTCTTCCACATGATGGACGATGAACGCCACCTCGCCCGACTCGTCGAGCACCGGCGCGTTGACGGGCGCCCAGTACCGCTCGGCCTCGCGCCCCTCCGCGTCTCGCGTCTCGAACCGCTGCACCGCCATGCGGTCGGCGGTGCGATTCCGCATCACCCGGTGGAGCGAGATCCTGAGGTTCGCCGTCTCCGTCGCCATCGGATCGTACAGCGGATCCGGAAAGGTCTGGAACAGCGGTCGTCCGAGGAGACCGCGCGCGCCATGCCGCACGGAGTTCGTGGCCGCGAGGTACGCCTCGTTCACCGCGACGATGGTGTAGCGGGGATCGTCGGCGGCGAACACGATGCACGGCGCCGGCAGGGCCTCGAAGAACGCTTCGAAGTCCGGCACGCGCGTCGTGAAGCTCGGCGCGGGGCGACGGCCGGGCCAGCTCACCGCTGGTCCGCCTCGTAGCTGGGCGTTCGCATCGAACTCCTGCGGTTGGTGGGGCGGAGACTACCGGGTCGGCCAGGCGAAGAGCGACGAAGGAACTTCTCCGGTCCGGGCTCGAGCCACGTCCTGCGGCTCCTCCCAAAACCGGGTCGTGCGATCCTCACTGCCGAACCGGAGCTCGACCTTGCCGCCCCCCTCGCCCCCCTTTGTGAACGGGATTGCGAGATCGACCCGGTATATCCGTTTCGACCGGCTCGGGTAGGCGGCAAGCAAGCTCAGCCCTGCGTTATAGCGAGTTCCGGTCCACCCGTAGGGGGCGTCTCCAGCCACGAGCGTTCCCGCCTCGCTGAACGCCGCGACTCCCACGTCCGCCGAGCGAATCACGTTCCTTCTGCTGTACCGAAGTTCGGTCCGAAAGACGCTCCGCCGCTCCCCAGCCACCCCAGAGGAGCGGTAGCCCTTGATCCCCCCCAGCCGGTCGCTCAGGGTCAGTTGCAACGGCAGGCGTGACCACACGCCGCCAGAGAGCTCGTTGGACACGACCATCATCACGCCCGGGCCCTTTCCCAGGTACAGCGCCGTCCGCGCGCTCCCGATGATACTGTTCCATCCGGGCGTCACGTTGTCGCGCCGACCCTCCACTTCGGTGAGGTTCGCCAGCCACATCCCGGGGCGGACGATCCCCGCGTACGTCGCTCCCGATAGGAAGAAGTCCTCCTCCCCGAATTGAGGGAGCCCTTTTGCGACGAACAGCGCCCCGGACACCCCCGACGGAATGTCCTGTGGGCCGGTGAGGGCGTCGAAGCCGTTGACCTGCTCGTACCGGAACCGCCGAACTCCGAAGATGACCCCCGCGCGGCCCACCTCGAACGGGGAGTAGCGGCCCCGGAGCGCCACCCCGGTATCAGCCGCGAATCCCGTGTCCGATACGATCAGCCCCTCGGAGCCCGGATTGACGTTGCGACCGGTGAGGCCGCCGCCGAGGAGCGTCACCGTCCCGGTTCCGAACAGCCGGGCGAGGGCGCTCGCACCCCACCGTTCCTCGTCGATCTGAAGCGCCAGCTCGTCACGGGCTGGCCGCGCGAAGTGAGGGTAGATCCTGCTCGTCCGCGCTCCGACGTGCCACGACAGCCGCTGCAGATCGGTGAAGAAGGGGTGTCCCATGTCGATTCCGGCGTCGTGACCGATGCGACGTTGATACGCATCGATGCTCACCACGTACGGCCGGTCGAACGCCGCGTACTCGACCAGTCGCCCGCCATATCCCATTCGGTAAGAGCGCGCGCGCTCCCACGCCGCCTCGATCCGCAGTCCGATACCGGCGACGTTGGCGCTGCCGAGGGAGAGCGCATTGGGATTGATGCCGCTGAACCGCCCGCCGACGATCACCGGGATCTCGTCGGTCGTCTCGACGAACGCCGCGACGCCATTGCCGCTATCCGGAACGACGCGGACGCGCGCGTCGGCGATGAACGTCTGCGCGCGCAGCACACGCTCGGATTCGGCGCGGCGAAACTCCGTGCATGGGCGGCCGACTTCCAGCGCGAGGAACGACTTGATGACGTGATCCTTCGTCGTCGTGTGGTGCAGCCCCATGGCGCGCGCCACCTGCCGCCACTTCGCCGCGGTGCCCTTGAATGCAGGCCGCCCCGCCGTGATCGAGATGCTTCGCACGATGCGCCCGTCGCAGGGGAGCGGCGCTGGCTGCGTCGTATCGGCATCCTGCGCTCCCACACGAGCGGCGGAGGCGCACAGCAGCAGTGGAACGAGACGACGCGTGGCGACGCGGAGCATGTGGCGCGCAATAGCAGGAGGCGAGCCACTTGTGTGCCAGGTCACAGGCGCTGTCTGCGACGACCGGCATTCCAGCGATCGATGTCGGACGACGGATTCAGTCTGTGGTGAAGCTGCGACAACGAACGGGGCGTCTCGCCTCGATGCTCCTTTGAGCCGCGCGCTCCACCATCGGCGGCGGAAGTGGCCGTACCCTCTCAACTCGTTGCTACCTAACGAATTGTCGCGACTGGCATCCGCGTCGATGTCCGTGCCGCGCCGAGCGTAGTGGGGGCGTCGAATCTTGCCGATGGTCAGGCGGGGAGCGGCATGTCCCTTCGTCCCCTATCCCCACGGCTCTCCCTCACTGCAGCCCCGGTTCATTCGATGATGCCCGCGAGATCCGTCGCCAACCGACGCGCTCTGAACCTGCACAGCAGGGCCGATCCGGTCTTCGTGCGCGAGATCGCCGTCGTTGGACCCGGCATCGTCGGCCTCCCGATGGCTGCGCTGCTCGCCTCGGCCGAGCTCTGGGCGCCGGATGGCGTGCCAACGCGGGTCACGGTGGTTCAGCGTCCCTCCACGAGCTCCGGATGGAAGGTCGGCGCGATCAACGCGGGCCGCTCGCCGATCGGCGCGCTCGAGCCGCAGATCGACGAGCTGGTGGCTCAGGGCGCTGGCAGCGGACGCCTGCGCGCGACGACCCAGTACTGCGACATCCGCGACGCGGACCTCGTCATCGTGTGTGTGCAGACCGAGCGAAGGGGCGCGGCACCGGACTACACCCACCTGCTCGAGGCGTTGCGCAGCGTGGCAACCGCGCTCGCGCAACGCATGTCGGCGTCAGTGCCGCTGGTGGTGATCGAGTCCACCCTCGCGCCGACGACGTTGCAAACGGTCGTGCAGCCCCTGTTCGCGCAGCACGGACTCGAGGAGGGACGTGACGTGCTGCTCGCGCACAGCCCGAGCCGGGTGACGCGGGGCGGCCTCGTCGAGCGAATCGCCTCGACCGACAAGCTGATCGGCACACTGTCCCCCGAGACGGGACCGCGCGTCGCCGCGGTGTACTCGCGCATGGTGACGCGCGGGTCGCTGCAGTGCACGAACGCCGCGACGGCGGAGGTCGTGAAGACGCTGGAGAATGCGTCGCGCGACGTGCGCCTGGCATACGCCGCGGAGGTCGCACGGTACTGCGACGCGCAGGACATCGACTTCGTCGCCGTGCGCCGGCGTGTGAACGCGCGACTCGCCGCCGCGAGCGGCACGGGCGCGGCACCGTGCGGCGGTCTGCTCGTGCCGACCGTCGGCGTGGGCGGCCACAGCCTGCCCAAGGACGGGCCCCTCCTCTGGTGGCGAGCCCTCGAGGCGGGCGCCGTGCCGGCGCACAGCCTGATCCTCGAGGCGCGCCGGATCAACGACGAGTCGCCCGCGCAGGTGCTCGCGCTGATCGAGCGCTTCGCCGGCTCGGTGGCGGAGCGCTCCGTCGCGCTGCTCGGCGTCGCCTACCGTGCCGACTCCGACGACGCGCGCAACTC
>DATEOG010000036.1:0-11015 GCA_035274345.1 Gemmatimonadaceae bacterium | reverse complement strand
GGCAGCCCCGCTGACCTCCGACACGAGTCGGCTGATGACCCGGGATCGGCTGGAACGGCTGCCTGCGGGCGCGATCGTGGTGAACGTCGCGCGCGGCGCGCTCATGGACGAGGAGGCGGTTGCCGACCTCCTGGAGAGTGGTCGGTTGCGCGGCGCGGTACTCGACGTCTTTAACGAGGAACCGCTGAGCGCGACGAGCCGGTTGTGGCGTCTCCGCTCGGCGCTCGTGGTACCGCACGTCAGTCCGGTTTCGCCGGGAAGGTTCTGGCCGCGGTCGCTCGACCTCTTCCTCGACAACTGGCACCGGTACGCGAACGGGCAGCCACTCCGAAACCTCGTCGACAAGCGCGCAGGATACTGAACTCATGGAGCGAATCATCAAGGCGGCCGTCGATCGTGGCGCCTCCGACCTGCACATCAAGGCCGGGGACGTGTTCCGGGCCCGGATCCACGGGAAACTGGTCCCGCTGACGAAGCAGGCGCTGACGCCGGAGCAGACACGGACGATCGCGCTCCACCTCATGCAGAACGAGGACGACAAGGCGCGCCTCGACACCCTCACCGACTACGACTGCTCGTGGTCACAGTCGGGCGTGGGACGGTTCAGAGTCAACATCATGCGGCAACGCTCGAGCTTCATGATCGTGATGCGCGTCATCCCGTTCGACATCCCGACGTTCGAGTCGCTGCGGCTCCCCCCCGTGCTGGCGCGGGTGGGGCAGGCGGAGCGTGGGATGGTACTCGTGACCGGGGTGACGGGCTCGGGCAAGTCGAGCACGATGGCGGCGATGGTGAACTACATCAACCAGCACGAGAACCGCCACATTCTCACGCTCGAGAATCCGATCGAGTTCCTGCACCGCGACAGCCATAGCTCGATCACGCAACGGGAGATCGGCAGCGACACGCTGGACTTCAAGATGGGACTGCGCGCCGCGCTGCGTCAGGATCCCGACGTGATCATGATCGGCGAGATGCGCGACGCGGAGACGGTGGACACCGCGATCAAGGCCGCCGAGACGGGACACTTGCTGATCTCGACGCTGCACACGCCCGACGCGCAGAGCACGATCCTCCGCATCATGGCGATGTTCCCGCCGGAAGAGCAGGAGGTGGTGCGCATCCGTCTGAGCGAGTCGCTGCACTCAGTCATCTCGCAGCGCCTGCTGCCGCGCGCCGACGGCAACGGTCGCGCCGTGGCAGCCGAAGTGCTCCTGGTGACTCCCGCCGTGCGCGACATGATCGCCGACGGGAAGCGCATCGGCGAGATCCGCGACTACATCGCGGACGGACGCGATCAGTACGGCATGCAGACGTTCGACCAGCACCTGGCTGATCTCGTGCAGTCGGGAGAGGTGACGTTCGAAACGGCGATGGCTGCGGCGACGAACCCATCGGACTTCGCGCTCAAGATGCGGATGTTTCAACGCATCTCGTCGGGTGCACCGGCCGTGCCCGCCGAGGTCGAGGCGGTGCCCGAGACGGCTGCGGCGCCAGCGGGTGGTGGAATGGACGGGATCACCAACGGCGGCTTCGACTTTTATCAGCAGTAGCCGAACTGCAGTGGGGAGTGGGGAGTGGGGGTGATGGCAACGGCCGTCGCCCCCGCTTCCGTTGCAGGATGTACTTGTCGCACTGCGACCACTGGCGCGGCGAAGCGCAGATCAGGTTTCTTGAACGGCCATGACGCATCGACGGCCGGATCAGAGCTTTGAAGAGGCGTGGGGGCACAACGGAGTGGCGCACCTGCGCGTGCTCGCGCGCGCCCCACGCGCCGCCGGGAGCGCCGAGGAGCGAGAGGCACGCGCGTACTGCGCCGGGGTGTTGCGCGAGCTCGGATTCGAGTGCTCGATCGAATCGTTCTCGTACTCGGCCTTTCCCGGGCGATACGGCACTCCCGTCGCCGGCGCGATCGCCACCGCATCGGTGCTGGCGGCCTTCTGGCTGGCCACGATCGAGGGTGCGCCGCGAGCTGCGGGCGTCGCGTTCGGGGCAGGCCTCGTGTTGCTCGGGCTGTTCGTCTGGCTGATGCTCCGTGACGGCGTGCTCGATCTACCCTTGATGCGCGCCACGGGGGAGAACCTGATCGCGCGACGCGGCGATGCCTCGCCGCGCGTGTGGCTCGTCGCGCACGTCGACACCAAGTCGCAGCCGCTGCCGACGCGGCTCCGGATGGCCGGACTCGCGATGCTCGGCACGAGCGTCGTTCTGACGATCGTGGCGCTGGTGCTGACACTCGGCACGGACTCGCCGCGTATCATCCTGTGGATGAGCTGCGTCACGCTGGCAGCCGTGGGTGGCCGCGCCGTGATTGGAAACGTGGTGCGCAACGACTCACCGGGCGCGGTGGACAACGCCTCCGGTGTCGCCGCGGTCCTGTCGGCCGCGGCGTTGATGGATCGAACCGCGGCGGTGGGCGTGCTGATCCCGAGTGCGGAGGAGCTGGGTCTGGCGGGAGCGCGCGCCTGGGTGCGCGCGCAAGGGCAGGAGCGGGCGTACGTGATGAACTGCGATGGCGTCGACGACCAGGGAGAGCTGATCCTCATGTACACACGGACGAAACCCGCGCCCATCGTGGACGCCGTGCAGCGAGCGGCGGGAGAGGTGCGTACGCGGCGCATGCCGCCGGGCATGCTGCTCGATTCCGTCGCATTCGCGGACGCGGGGTGGACCGCCGCGACGCTCTGTCACGGATCGATGCAGACGCTGGCGCGCGTCCACACGCGCTCCGACGCGCTCGACGCGCTGACCGGATCCCAGGTCGATCCCATGGCGTGGGTGCTCGCGCGCGCGGCGGAGGCGCTCGCCCGATGAATCAGCTTCTCCTCGCGGCGGTGATGTTCCTCGGGCTGATCATGATTCCGTTCGGGCTTCCCGGCACGTGGATCATCGCCGCGGCGGCGCTCGGCTATCAGCTGCTCGTGCCGGAATCGATCTCGACGTTCACCATCGTCATCGTGTTCGGTCTCGCGGTGATCGGCGAAGTGCTGGAGTTCACGCTCTCGGCCAAGTACACGCGAAAGTACGGCGGCTCCAGGCGCGCGAGCTGGGGCGCCATCATCGGCGGGATGATCGGCGCGTTCGTCGGGGTGCCGGTACCGCTCGTCGGTCCGGTGCTGGGCGCGTTCGCCGGCGCGTTCGCGGGCGCGTTCATCGGCGAGTTCTCGCGCGGCGCCGAAGGAGGCACGGCCACGCGCGTGGCGACGGGTGCGTTGATCGGTCGGGCAGTCGCGGCCGCCATGAAGGTCGCGATCGGCGTGGGGATGGCGGCGCTGACGATGTTCGCGGCGCTCGTCTGATCCGGCGCGCTCCGACTGAGAAATCCGAGGGGCGCGGGACGTCCATCAGGTAACCGGTGGCGGGCGGCAGCGCCCGCTGGCGTCCGGGAACCGGACGCTGTAGAGTAGACCCCCTCGCCGACGTCGCCCGCGGTCTGACGCGCGAACGCGCGCCGTGTGGACGAACGCCAGGCGTCTCTGGGAGACGACGATGCGAATCGGAACAGAGCGGTCGATGGCGACCGGTCGTAACTCGCACGTGCGGAAGTCGATCACTGTCATGCGGTGGCTCACGGCGGCCGCGCTGCTCGTCGCGCTGACCCCAATGCCCGCCCACGCCCAGCTCGGGCGACTGAAGAAGCTCAAGCAGAAGTTCAGCGCCCCCGACTCGGCGGCGCGCGCGAAGGACAGCCTCGCACAGATCGCCGCCGGGGTGCTGCCCGAATCGGTGAAGGTCGGCACGAGCTTCCTTCAGAAGACCGGCACCGTGGTGCGTACGGCGAACGGGGCGTTGGAGGCCACGACGGGGATCTCGGCCAAGGACGCCGCGCTCGCGGCGACCGGTGTGGGCGCAGGCAACCTCCTGGCGAAGAAGTTCGGCATGGATCCGATGAGCATCGGCCAGCAGGCGATCGCCAACGCGAAGATGACCGCGCAGCAGCGCGCGATGCAGAAGGCGGGGGGCGGCGTCGGGCTGGCTGGAACACCCGGGGCGCCGGGAATGGCGGGTTATCCCAGCATGGACGCGGCACAGATGCGGGACATGCAGAAGGCCATGGGGGCCGCTCAAGCCTCCGCGCGAGCGAACTCCGCTGCCATGGGCGACGCCTATGCGTCGGCCGGCTACACCCAGGCGGACATCGAAGCGCTCACGACCTTCCAGCAGACGATGATGCAGCTCTCGATGGCCGCCAGCCAGGGCGACGCGAGTGCGAAGGCGCGGCTGGAGGCGTGGGAAGTGATCGCGCTGAAGTATCAGCCCGAGATGGAGAAGCTCGCGCTCTCGGCCAGCTCGGGCAACGTGGCGGCCGCGCAGAAGATGCAGCGGATGCAGTTCGACCTGATCAAGGAGTGGAACGCCGCCGGTGGCGCTCGCGCAAAGTTGCCGAAGGCCAAGAAGCCGTGAGCCGCGCGGCGCGGCGAGTGGCCGCGTCGCGATTGACTCTCCGCCCTCCCGACCTAGATTCAAACAACGCCCCGCGCCTCGCGGGGCGTTTTGTGTGTTTGCAGGTCGGAAATCTCCGCTCGGGAGCGTCATGTTCGGTCCGGAATCGCGCGTAGTGGTCGTCGTGGGCGCGCAGTGGGGGGACGAGGGGAAGGGCAAGCTCGTGGACGTGCTGGCCGAGCGTGCCGACTGGGTGGTGCGGTATCAGGGAGGCGCGAACGCGGGGCACACCGTCGATCTCGGCGACCGCTCCTTCGTGCTGCATCAGATCCCGAGCGGGATCCTGCATCCGGGGGTGCGCTGCGCGATCGGCAACGGCGTGGTGCTGGACCCCGACACGCTGTTCGACGAGATCGATGGCCTCGTGAAGGCGGGCGTGGACGTCGAAGGCCGGCTGTACGTGAGCGAGCGCGCGCATCTCGTGCTGCCGTATCACAAGGCGGTGGACGGCGCGAGCGCGTCGAGCAAGGCGATCGGCACGACGGGGCGCGGCATCGGGCCGGCGTACGAGGACAAGATCGCGCGCCGCGGCGTACGCGTCCTCGACCTCAACCATCCCGAGCGGTTGCGGGACGTCGTCGAGAAGGGCGCCGAACACGCGCGCGGCATGCTCGCGCGCAGCGGATCCGACAAGGCGGTCGACGTGGATGCGGTGCTGGCCCTGCTCGCGCGGCTGAGCGAGCGGCTGCTTCCGCTCGCCGACGACGTGAGCCTCACCGTGCATCGCGCGGTGCAGGCGGGGGCGGCGGTGCTGCTCGAGGGTGCGCAGGGCTCGCTGCTCGACATCGACCACGGGACGTATCCGTTCGTGACGTCGAGCAACACGACCGCTGGGGGCGCGGCAGTGGGCGTCGGCATCGGGCCGAACGCAATCGACCGTGTGCTCGGCGTGGTGAAGGCGTACACGACGCGCGTCGGCAATGGCCCGCTGCCCACCGAGCTGGAGGAGCCGCTCCAGAGCGAAGTGCGCAAGCTCGGGAACGAGTACGGCGCGACGACGGGTCGTCCGCGCCGCTGCGGCTGGTTCGACGCGCTGGTCGTGCGCTACGCGACGCGCGTGAACGGACTGTCCGACCTCGCCGTCACGAAGCTCGACGTGCTCGACACCCTCGACCGATTGGGCGTGTGCGTGGGCTACGAGATCCAGGGCGATGTGTACGAGGAGTTCCCGGGCGATCTGGCGAAGCTCGACTGTGTGAAGCCGAAGTACGAGTGGTTCGACGGCTGGAAGCAGTCGACCGCCGCGGCGCGCACGTTGTCGGATCTGCCCGGCGCTGCACGGCGATATCTCGACCGGATCGAGGAGCTCGTCGAGGCACCGATCACGTACGTGAGCGTCGGTACCAGGCGCGATCAGATCATCGGGTTGTAGCCGGTGATCATGGGAGCGGCGGACTCCGGGATGCACGACGTCGATCTTCTGATCGTCGGCGCGGGTCCGTGCGGGCTCGCGGCGGCGATCTCGGCTCAGCGTGCCGGCCTCCGCGCGCGCGTGCTCGACGCGGGCTGCGTGGTGAGCACGATCACTCAGTATCCCTACTACGTGAAGTTCTTCTCCACGGCGGAGAAGCTCGCGCTGGGCGGAATGCCCTTTCTCGTCGCCGAGGACAAGCCCACGCGGCGCGAGGGGCTCGCGTACTACCGCGCCATCGTCCGGCACTTCGTGCTCGACGTGCACCAGTACGAGCGCGTGAACCGACTCGAGCGGAGCGAGCGCGGATGGCTCGTGCATTCCGAGTCGATGGAGGGCGAGCGCCGGGTCACGACGGCGCGCGCCGTATGCGTCGCCACGGGATACTTCGGCTCGCCCAACCTGCTCGGCGTGACGGGCGAGACGCTGCCGCACGTCGCGCACGTGTACCGCGAAGGTCACGAGGCGTACGACCAGGACGTGGTGGTGGTGGGCGGAGGCAATTCGGCCGCGGAGGCGACGCTCGATCTCTGGCGCGCGGGGGCGCGGGTGACGCTCGTGCACTTCGGACCGACGTTCGACAAGAAGATCAAGCCGTGGGTGCTCCCCGACGTGGAGAACCGGATGCGCGAGGGAGCGATCGGCTCGCGGTGGGATAGCCGCGTAACGTCCATCGCGCCGGGCACCGTGACGATCCGCGGGCCGGCTGGGGAAGAGCACCTGGCCGCCCGGTTCGTGTACGTGATGACCGGCTTTGCGCCCAACACGGCGCTGCTGGCAGAGGCCGGTGTGCCGATCGATCCGGCGACGGGGATCCCGCAGCACGACCCCGCGACGCTCGAGACGACGGAGCCCGGGCTGTTCATCGCGGGCGTGGTGGTGGCGGGCTACGACGCGAACAAGATCTTCATCGAGAACGGCCGGTTCCACGGCGACCAGATCGTCGCGCGGCTGCTCGGTCAGTCGGCGCCGGCGGCGCCGAGGCTGAGCGCGGAGCTGGACTCCTGAATTAGGTTGGAGAACGCACGCACGTCGTGAGTGGTGAGTGGTGAGTAGTGAGTGACCGCACTATCGACCTGTACGCCGTCACCCAAGACCCACGACCCAACACCCAACACCATCGCACCGATCCATGTCCACCAGTACCCAAGTCGACGTCATGGACAAGCTCGTGTCGCTGTGCAAGCGGCGCGGCTACATCTTCCAGAGCTCCGAGATTTATGGGGGTACGGGTTCGGTCTGGGACTATGGACCGCTCGGCGTCGAGCTGAAGAAGAACCTCAAGGATTCGTGGTGGCGCGCGATGGTGCGGGCGCGCGACGACATCGAAGGGCTCGACGCGGCGATCCTCATGCATCCGCGCGTGTGGGAGGCGTCGGGTCACGTCGCCGGATTCGTCGATCCGCTGGTGGACTGCCGCGCGTGCAAGGGACGCTTCCGCGCCGACAAGCTCGAGGACGCGCAGTGCCCCCAGAAGCCGTCGAAGCACCCGGGTGAGCACACGACCTGCCAGCTCACGGAGGCGCGGCAGTTCAACCTCATGTTCAAGACGTTCATGGGTCCCCTCGAGGAGACGGCGTCCGTCGTCTACCTGCGGCCGGAGACGGCGCAGGGGATCTTCGTGAACTTCCTCAACGTGCAGCAGGCAAGCCGGCAGAAGGTACCGTTCGGCATCGCGCAGATCGGGAAGGCGTTCCGCAACGAGATCACGCCGGGGAACTTCATCTTCCGCACGCGCGAGTTCGAGCAGATGGAGATGCAGTTCTTCGTCGAGCCGGGTACGGACGACGAGCACTTCGAGTACTGGAAGGCGGAGCGCATGCGCTGGCACCACTCGCTCGGGCTCTCGCCCGAGCGGCTGCGGTACAAGGCGCACGAGCAGCTCGCGCACTACGCCCGCGCCGCGTTCGACATCGAGTTCGACTTCGGCGGCACGCTCGGATTTCAGGAGATCGAGGGCATTCACAACAGGACGGACTTCGATCTGGGCCGCCATCAGGAATACTCGGGGAAGAAGCTCGAGTACTTCGATCAGCCGAAGAACAAGCGCTACGTGCCGTACGTGATCGAGACATCGGTTGGCGCGGATCGCGTGACGCTGGCGGCGCTCGTGAACGCATACCGCGAGGAGGCGGTGGAGGGAGAGGACGAGGGGCGCGTCGTGCTGGGCCTGCATCCGTCGCTGGCGCCGATCAAGGCGGCAGTGTTCGCGCTGACGAAGAAGGAAGGTCAGCCGGAGATGGCGCACCACATCGCCGCCGATCTGCGTCGGCACTTTCCGGTCGATTACGACGAGACCGGGAGCATCGGCAAGCGCTACCGCCGCCAGGACGAGGTGGGCACACCGTTCTGCATCACGGTCGACAGCGACTCGACGAAGGACAGCACCGTGACGGTTCGCGACCGCGACACACTCAAGCAGGACCGCATCGCCGCCGATTCGCTGCGCGCCTATCTGGAGCAGCGTCTGCCGGCATGAGCGGCAGACTTTCGATCGAGCGTCTCCGGCGCGACGGAGAGGCGTTCATGGAGGAGCTGTCGCGCGAGTACTTCCTCGCGCACGCCGGGTTGAAGGCGTCGGCCGAGCTGCAGCCGATCTACCACAAGTATGCCGCCGTGCTCGGGCCGGATGCGCTGGAGCTGGCGCGCGAGACGTTCGAGAGCAGCGCGGACGGAAGCGACGAGCGGCGCTCGGTGCGCCTGCTGCTCGACTGGCAGGTGGAGTCGCAGAGCGCCCGCGAGCTCGCGGCGCTGGACGAGCGCGAGATCGCGTGGGAGGGAGACGCCGTCGTGCGGACGGCCGACGGGCGCGAGATTCCGTACCAGCGCACGGCGATCGAGCTGGCCAACTCGCTCGACCGGAACGAGCGTGCCCGCATCGAGTCCGCGCGCCGAACGCTCGTCGAGCGCGAGCTGGCGCCGATGAAGCGTGAGCGGTTCCAGCGCGAGCGTGACATCACCGAGTCGCTCGGGCTGGCCGACGGCTACAACGCGACGTGGGAGCTGCTCAACGGCGTGTCACTCACCGCGCTTCGCGACGAGTGCGCGCAGTTTCTGCGCGATACACAGGCGATGTGGGACGAGGTGTGCCCGGCGTTCGTGAAGCGCGTGCTCGGCATGAAGCTCGGCGAGACGACGCGCGCCGACGCGCTGGCGCTGTTCCGCGCGCGCGAGTTCGACGAGTTCTTCCCGGCCGCCGACATGGAGCCGTCGATCCGGCGCCAGATGCGGGAGATGGGCGTCGATCCCGAAGCCGGTGGGCGCGTGCGGTTCGACACGGGGGAGCGCGAGGGCAAGCGCTCGCGCGCTTTCTGTGCCCCCGTGCGCGTCCCCGACGAGGTGTACCTCGTGCTGCGCCCGCACGGCGGGCAGACCGACTGGCAGACCTTCCTGCACGAGCTGGGGCACGCGCTGCACTTCGCGAACATGCGTCCCGACCATCCAATGGAGTACCGCTGGATGGGTGACAACTCGATCACCGAAGGGTACGCGATGCTGTTCGACCATCTGACCCAGGACAGCGGGTGGCTGCGTCGCTACACGGGGCTCGAGAAGAAGACCGCGCCGGAGTATCTGCGCGCCGCCGGGTTCGAGGAGCTGCACTTCCTGCGGCGCTACTGCGCGAAGCTGATCTACGAAACGCGGCTGTACGGTGGCGATCTGGCGTGGGACGCACTCCCCGACCTGTACGTCGAGACGCTGACGGCGGCGACCACATTCCGGTACTCGCACGCCGACGCGTTCGTCGACGTGGATCCGCGGTACTATTCCGCGCGCTACCTCCGGGCGTGGCAGCTCCAGGCGCTGATCACGGAGACACTCGTCGAGCGGTACGATGCCGACTGGTGGCGGAACCCGCGCGCCGGGCCGTGGATCGTGCAGGCCCTGTTCGCCGAGGCGCAGCGGGAGCTGGCGCAGGAACAGGCGGAGCGCGTGTCGGGGAAGGGGTTGTCGTTCGCGCCGCTGATCAGGAGCATCGAGCGGATGCTGGGGTAGGCCGCGGGAAAGCGCGAGTTGCGATACGGCCGAGTCCGGCTAGTTTCTGCGCATGCCGACCGTCCGCATCTCGTCCCGATCTCTGGCTGCCGTCATAGCCCTACACGCAGTGCCTGCGTGCGGCGGCGGCGGGGGAGGTGACATCGCGGCTCCGGCGCGTGCGAAGCTGAGCATCGTCTCAGGTGGCGGTGTGACGGACACCGCGCTCGCGGTCCTCGCCAACGCGCTCGTCGTGCGCGTGACGCCGCCGACCGGATCGAGTGCGGGGCTGCAGGTTCGGTTCGAGGCGCTGCCGTCCGAGCCGACCGGACAACTGGCCATTGAGCAAACTGTCGTGTCGGCAGGGCCGACGACGAGCTTCCAATCCAGTGCAACCGTCGCAACAGACGCGTCGGGCCAGGCACAAGCGCGCATTCAGCTCGGCAGCATCCCGGGCGAGACGCGAGTGATCGTCACGTGCCCCCAACTCTCCGTCACCGATACGGCGCGATTTCACATCGTTGCCGGGCCGACTGCGCGCATCCTGCTGTCGATTCGCGACACGATCATTCTGGCCGGCTCGACGTTCACGGTTCGCGCCGTCGCTGCGGACCAGTCGGGAAACGCGACGAAGGAGAAGGTCGCGTTCAGCGCGGGAACGAATGTGCTGTCCGTAACCGACAGCGGTCGCGTGAGCACGGCGAGCGTCGCGGGCCGCGGCGTGGTTCGTGTCTCGACGCCGGGCACCGTTCGTGATTCCGTGCGATTCACGAGCTACGTCGGCGGGCGCGTCACGTTCATCACCTACGCGAACGACGCCTGGGGCACCCTCATGATCACGGACATCGATGGAGCGAATCCGCGCGTCCTGCGCAACGGGTTCACGCTGTCGAATTCGCTCGCGGAGCCAGCTCCGCACGACGACGCGGTGGTCTACAACCAGATCTCCGGCCCGAGCGAGGTGACGAATGCCAAGGCGGCGCTCCTCCTCGACGTCGACCGGGTGGAACGAACGGTCGCGGACCCACTGATTCTGCCGTACTCCGGCCACCCGCGATTCGGCCGCGATGGTGAGTTCGTGTATTTCACCGGTAGAAGCAGTCTGCAGGGGGCGAGCGCGATCTGGCGCGTCCGGCGCGACGGCTCGGGTCTGGAGCAGCTCACGAGCCCAACCCCCGCGTCGGGC
>DATEOG010000035.1:0-3065 GCA_035274345.1 Gemmatimonadaceae bacterium | reverse complement strand
ATCCGGCTGCTCTGTAGTACAGATCCGCCTCATCCGCGCTCCCGCTTCTAGCGGGCCCCGATCGCGCGATGCGATCCGTCCACGCTCGTGTCGCCCCGCTCGCCATTCGTGACACGCACGAGCAACTCGTGACATGCTGCCCCGCGCCCGAATAGAGCGCGCGTAGTCTGAGTGCAGGCGACGCTGACCCGCGGCGCCGAAGCATTCAAACCGCGCTCTCACTCGAAGCGAACCATGTCCATCAAGATGCGAGTCACCGCCGCCGTGCTGGCGGCCACCACCCTCGGCGGCGTGCTCTGGTTCACCCACCGCGCCGACGCCGGCACCACGCCCAGCTATCGCCTCGGCAAGATCGAGCGCGGCGACGTGAAGTCCACCGTCTCCGCCACCGGCACCCTCGGCGCCGTGCGCACGGTCGAGGTCGGCACCCAGGTGTCCGGCCAGATCTCGGCGCTCTACGTCGACTACAACTCGCACGTGAAGAAGGGCCAGCTCATCGCGCGCATCGACCCGATCCTGCAGGAGCAGGCGGTCGCCGACGCGCAGGCCGGCCTGGCGCGCAGCGAGGCCGTCGTGACGCAGACGCAGCTCGAGTACGATCGCAGCAAGAAGCTGCACGATCAGCAGATCGCGACCGACGCCGAGTTCAACGTCGCCCAGTCGAACTACGCACAGGCCCGCGCCAGCCTCACCTCGGCGCGCATCAACCTGCAGCGCGCGAAGCAGAACCTCTCGTACACGAACATCTACTCGCCGATCGACGGCGTGGTCGTCGAGCGCGCGATGGACGTCGGCCAGACCGTCGCCGCGAGCCTCTCGGCGCCGAAGCTGTTCGTCATCGCCAACGACCTGTCGCGCATGCAGATCCTCGCGTCGGTCGACGAGAGCGACATCGGCAAGATCGTCGCCGGCCAGCCGGTGACGTTCACCGTGCAGTCGTTCCCCGACCGGCAGTTCGACGGCTCGGTCGAGCAGGTGCGCCTGAACTCGACGACGCTGAACAACGTCGTGAGCTACACGGCCGTGGTCTCGGTCTCGAACGAAGACGGCAAGCTGCTGCCCGGCATGACGGCGAGCGTGAAGCTCGTGACGGCGAGCGCCGACAGCGTGCTCACCGTGCCGTCGACGGCGCTGCGGTTCACGCCGCCCGAAGGCGCGAAGACGAACATCCCGGCGCGTCCGGCCCGTGCGGGTCGCGACAGCACTGCAGCGCCGACGGCGGTTGCCGGTGGTGCTCCGGCCGGTGGCTTCAACGGCGGCGGATTCCCCGGTGGTCCTGGTGGGTTTGGTGGCCCGAACGCTCAGCGTCGTCCGCGTCCCGCCGGCTCGCAGCCCGGCAGCATGGCGCGGGTCTGGACCGTCGACGCCTCGGGCACGCTCACCCCGCACTTCGTGAAGCTCGGCATCTCCGATGGCCAGAAGACGCAGATCACGTCGCGCGATCTCCAGCAGGGCGCGAGCATCGTGATCAGCGTGACGCAGCCCGGCGCCACCACGGCGACGACTGCGACGACCGCGAACCCGCTGCAGCCGCAGAACACGCAGCGCCGCGGGCCGGGCGGACCGTTCTAGTGAGTTGGTTGGTGGATCGCTGGTTGGCTGGTCGGTTGATTCGTGCATCGAACTACACCGGCCACTCGACCAGCAGTGCGACCTCCACGAGTGGGATCCACGCCGGTTTGTAGCCAGGGCCGTTCCGTTCACCAGCTCACCGACCAACTAGCTAGCTACCCAACTCACCAACTCACCTTCTCCATGCATCCCGTCATCTCTCTCGACCACGTCACCCGCGTTTACGGCGAAGGCGACAGTGTGGTGCACGCGCTCCGCGGCGTGAACCTCACGGTACATGCCGGCGAGCTGGTCGCGATCATGGGCACGTCCGGCTCGGGCAAGTCGACGATGCTCAACATCCTCGGCTGCCTCGACAAGCCGACGGGCGGACATTACGTGCTCGACGGCGTCGCCGTGGAGTCGATGAGCAAGCCGCAGCTCGCCGACCTGCGCAACGCGAAGCTCGGCTTCGTGTTCCAGGGATTCAACCTCCTGGCGCGCACGTCGGCGGTGGAGAACGTCGAGCTGCCCCTGCTCTACCGGCGCAGCAACCCGGTGAAGAACACGCACGAGCGCGCGATCGCGGCGCTCGAGCGCGTGGGACTCGGCAAGCGGCTCGATCACCATCCGAGCATGCTCTCGGGCGGACAGCAGCAGCGCGTCGCCATCGCTCGCGCGCTCGTCACGGAGCCGACCGTGCTCCTCGCCGACGAACCCACGGGCAACCTCGACAGCCGCACGTCGGTCGAGGTGATGGCGCTGTTCCAGGAGCTCAACGATCAGGGGATCACCGTCATCCTCGTCACGCACGAGCCGGACGTCGCCCAGTACGCGAAGCGCATCATCGAGATGCGCGACGGGCAGATCCGGCGCGACCACCCCGTCACCGACCGTCACATCGCCGCCGCGGACCTCGCGACGCTCGACGCTTCGACCCCGCTGGAGGAAGCCGCATGACCAGCCAGACCGTCTTCCGCATGGCGCTGCGCAGCATCTTCAAGAACAAGATGCGCACCGCGCTCACGATGCTCGGCATCGTCATCGGCGTCGGCGCCGTCATCGTGATGGTCGCGATCGGCAACGGTGCACAGGCCCAGATCAAGAACCAGATCAGCGGCCTGGGCACCAACCTCATCGTCGTCACCGCCGGCAGCGTCAACACGGGCGGCGCGAGCCAGGGCGCGCAGTCGTTCAACCGTCTCACGGTGGACGACGTCGACGCGATCAAGCGCGAGGCCACGCTGCTCGCCGGCGTCTCGCCCGTGATCGTCACGCGCACGCAGGTCGTCGGCGGCTCGGGGAACTGGCGCGCCGAAGTGAACGGCGTGTCCACCGACTTCTTCACCATCCGCGACTGGGCGACCACGAGCGGCGACCTGTTCACCGAGGAGGACGTCCGCACCAAGCGCACCGTCGTGCTCCTCGGCGCCACCGTCGCGAAGAATCTCTTCGCCGACGCCGATCCGGTCGTTCAGGAGATCCGGCTCGGCAAGACGCCGTTCACCGTCGCC
>DATEOG010000034.1:0-4990 GCA_035274345.1 Gemmatimonadaceae bacterium | reverse complement strand
GGGCTGGGGGCTTCCGCGGATCTGGCGCGGGGAGTTCCCCCCGGATGGCAGCTACCTGGAGCGGTACGCCGCGCGCTTCGATGCCGCCGAGATCAACTCGTCGTTCTACCGGCAGCACCGGCGCGGCGTGTACGAGCGCTGGGCGGCCTCAGTGCCCCCGCACTTCCGCTTTGCCGTGAAGGTGCCGCGAGCGATCACCCACGATCAGACGCTGGTGGCGGCCGACGTCCTGCTGGAGGTGTTTCTCGAAGAGGTAGCGGGGCTCGGATCGCGCCTCGGGCCGCTGCTCGTCCAGCTCCCGCCCTCCCTTGGCTTCGACGCAGAGCACGCCGACGAGTTTTTCGAGACGCTGCGCCACCTGCACGCCGGCCCAGTCGGATGCGAGCCGCGTCACGAGAGCTGGTTCGCCGAGCCGGCCGAGCAGCTCCTGCGCCGACATCGGGTTACGCGCGTGGCCGCGGACCCCGCCAGAGTTCCGGCCGCCGCGAATCCCGGAGGGGACGAGGCACTCACCTACTACAGGCTCCATGGCTCGCCCCGGATCTACTGGTCCGAGTACGAGCCTGCCCGGCTCACGGCGATCGCCGAACAGCTGCGCGGCGCCGTGGTGACCGGAGGTGAGCGCTGGTGCATCTTCGACAACACCACCTCGGGCGCCGCGACGGGTAACGCGCTCGCGCTGATGCGCCTGCTCGCGGAGTAGCCGGTCGTGCACGGCTGGCAGGACGTCCGTCGCCGCCGCATGCTTCCGGCTACCAACCCCGTCCAGGAGATTCCATGCGGCAGGAGCTCACGAAGGTGATCGTGGTCGCTGTGGCGCTCGCTGTGGGCGCCTGCTCGAGCAAGCCGGCGGACCGCGCGAAAGACGAAGCGCCCGATGGCGGCGTGACGATCTCCAAGGCCAGCGTGTCGATGTCCGACGACTCGCTCGCCCTTGGCGACGTGCGCATCGTCGCGAGCAACGGCGGAGTCGACCTCGCGCTGATCGGTGACTCGATCAGCACCGGTCTGTCGCCGGCTGCGCTGAAGAAGGTTCGACAGGAGACGGACACCTCGAAGGTCACTGGCACCGGGTACGGGGCGTCGATCGAGAAGATGGTGAAGGGGACGGTGCAGGGTGCGATCGGCACCAGGGTCTCCTTCCCGGTTTCGGCGGTCCGCTCGGCGCGGTACGACGGCGAGAAGATCGTATTCGATTGGAACGGGGAGCCGCGCAAGATCTTTGACAACGCCAAGGTCGACGGGAAGCCGCTGCTCGCGTCGTTCGCCGCCGAGGATGCACGACGTTTCGTGGACGCCGTGAACGGGCGCCTAAAGCCGAAAAACCTCTAGAGCCTGCCAGGCGCCGCTCCGTCGGCGACCGGAGCCGCCCGGTATCGCCTGAGCTCGTGGTCGGAATGCCTTTTGCCTTCACTCGGGCCGTCCTACCCCGATACCTCCTCCCATGACGACCACCCTCACCGCGGCCCACGCCTCACCTGGCGTGGACGCGAACGATCTGCGCGTCACCCGCGTCCGGCCGCTCCGCGGTCCGAACTACTGGCGCCTCGCGCCCGTGATCGCCTGCGACGTCAGACTCGGCTCGCTCGAGCAGCTCTCGACAGCGGAGCTCGCCGGCTTCAACGACCGCCTCCTCGAGGCGCTTCCGACGCTGCGCGAGCACCCGTGCAGCCGCGGGACGGCGGGGGGCTTCGTCGAGCGATTGTACGAGGGGACGCACCTGCCGCACGTGCTCGAGCACATCTCGCTCGAGCTGCAGACGCTCGCCGGGAGTGACGTCAGCTTCGGCCGAGTCGTGCCCTCGGGCGACGAGGGGGTGTGGTGGGTGATCGTCGCCTACGAAGAAGAGGAGGTCGGCGTCGAGAGCATGCACGCGGCCGCGCGCCTAGTGCGCGCGTGCGTCGAGGGTGGGCCGGTGCGCCCAGACGAGATGATCTACGACCTGCAGCGACTGTACGAGACGGTGCGCCTCGGGCCGTCCACGGGAGCGATCGTCGAGGAAGCCCGCCGGCGCGGGATCCCCGTACGGCGGCTGAACAATCGCTCGCTCGTACAGCTCGGACTGGGACGGAACCTGCGCCGCATCCAGGCGACGGTCACCGACCGCACGAGCTCCATCGCCGTGGAGATCGCGCAGGACAAGGACGAGACGAAGCGCGTGCTCGGCAACATCGGCTTGCCGGTGCCGCGTGGCGACGTGGTGCGCACGATCGAGGACGCGATCGAGGTGGCCGAGGACATCGGATTCCCGGTGATCGTGAAGCCGCTGGATGCGAGCCACGGCCGCGGGATCTCGCGCCGCATCGACGACGTCGAGGCGCTGCGTCACGCGTTCGACGACGCGCACCACTACAGCCGCCGCGTCGTCATCGAGCACTTCGCGTCGGGGAGCGATCACCGCGTGCTGGTGGTGAACGGCCGCGTCGTCGCGTGCGCGGAGCGCGTACCCGCGCGCGTGATCGGCGACGGGTCGCGCACGGTGCGCGAGCTGATCGAGGCGGCCAACCGGGACCCGCGGCGGGGAATCGGCCACACGAAGATCCTCACGCACCTGCCGATGGACGAACAGACCGAACGCTATCTGTCGGTGCGGGGCCGTACGCTGGACAGCGTGCCCGCGGCGGACGAGGAGGTGTTCCTCCGTCAGACCGCGAACCTCTCCACCGGCGGCACGTCGATCGATCGCACGGAGGAGATGCACCCGGACAACAAGACGGCGTGCGAGATGGCCGCCGCCGCGGTGGGCCTCGACGTCGCCGGCGTGGACGTGATGACGGAGGACATCTCGGTCGCGTTCCGCGAGAACGGCGCCGTGATCATCGAGGTGAATGCGGGTCCCGGAATCCGCATGCACACGCATCCCACGGAGGGCACGGCGCGTAGCGTCGGGGCGCCGATCGTCGACATGCTGTATCCGCCGGGCGTCGAGTCGACCATCCCGGTGATCGCGGTGACCGGCACGAACGGCAAGACCACGACGACGCGCCTCATCGCGCACCTGTTTCGGAACACCGGCCAGACAGTGGGCTTCACGACGACGGACGGTGTGTATCTGCAGAATCGCCTCGTGATGGAGGGGGACATGACCGGCCCCTTCGCGGCGAACATCATTCTCACGAATCCGACCGTGGACGTCGCCGTGCTGGAGACGGCGCGTGGTGGCATTCTGCGCGCGGGACTCGGGTTCGACGAGGCGGACGTCGGCGTCGTGCTGAACGTGTCGCCCGATCACCTCGGCCTGCGCGGCATTCACACGATCGAGCAGCTGGCCGACGTGAAGAGCGTGATCCCGGCGGTGACGAAGCGCGAGGGGCACGCGGTGCTCAACGCCGACGATCCGCTCGTCTACGCGATGCGGGAGCGCACCGGCGCGGACATCGTGCTGTTCTCGGCGCGCGAGTACGGGGAGAACGCCATCGTGTCCGAACACGTTTCGCGCGGCGGAATCGCCGCGGTAGTCGAGCAGGGGACGTTCGTGATCCGGCGCGGGCGGCTGCGCATCCCGATCGCCGCGGAGCACGACGTGCCGCTCAGCATCGGTGGCGCGGCGCGATTCCAGCGCCAGAACGTGCTGGCGGCGATCGCCGCGGCGTACGTGCAGGGGATGCGTTACGACGACATCCGCGCGGGACTCCTCTCCTTCTTCCCGTCGCCCGCCACGATGCCGGGCCGGTTGAACATGATCCGAGTGCACGGCGGTGGCCGGGTGCTCGTCGACTACGCGCACAACGCTGCCGCGATCGAGGGGCTGGTGGACTTTGTGTGGCACACGCCGGCGGCGAAGCGGTTCTGTGTGCTCACCGTCCCGGGCGATCGCCGCGACGACGACATCCGCCTCGCGGGCCGACTGTGCGCGAAGTTCGACCGCGTCATCATCAAGGAGGACATCGACCGGCGCGGACGCGCGCGCGGCGAGATCGCTGCGCTCCTGAGTGAGGGACTCGTCGCGGGTGGGCTCGATCCGTCGCGGATCGAGGTGCTGTACGAGGAGGGCGAGGCAGTGAATCGCGGCCTGGATCTCCTGGGCGAAGACGACCTGCTCGTCATCCACGCCGACAAGGTGCCCGGAACGCTGGCGATCGTGCGCCAGCGCGCGGTGCAGGGCGCGTGACGACGAGCGTGACCCCGCCCGTCGCGGCGACGGAGATCAAGATGACGATGCTCCATGCCATGCGCGGGAAGAACTTCTGGTCGCTCCGGCCTGTCACGCGGATGGATCTCGCGGTCGGCGCGTACGACGACATTTCATCGGCTTCCGTTCAGGGCTTCGCGGATCGCCTGGTTGGCGCGATGCCCGGATTGATCGAGCACCGCTGCTCGATCGGCGAGCGCGGCGGCTTCGTCCTCAGGTTGCGGCGCGGCACGTACGCGCCGCACATCGTCGAGCACGTCGCGCTGGAGCTGCAGACGATGATGGGCCACGACGTCGGCTTCGGAAAGACGCGCGGCGGCGACGTCGAAGGGGAGTACACACTCGTGTTCGAGCACGTGCACGAGCAGGTGGGGCTGCGCGCGGCGGCGCTGGCGCTCCAGACGGTGCAGCAGGCGTTCGACGGCGTCCTGGAGTCGGTCGACGCTGCCGTGGCGGAGCTGAAGGCGATCGCCGACACCCCCGATGCGCCGCCACTCCATCACCGCGTGCTCTGTGGCGTGACCGGCGGCGCCGGCCGCGCCGACGCACAGCGCCTGCTGCGCGAGCGGCTCGCCGACGACAGCGCGCTGGTGATCGACGTCTCGCCGGCGTTCCTGCTCCAGGCGGGACTGCCGTACGCGCGCTCGGGGATGGCCATCATCCTCGACGCGGCACTCACCGACGTGCCGCCGCGCTACCAGGAGGAGGAGCGTGCGACGCAGCTCGTCAACGTGCTCTCGGACGCCGTGGACCGCGACGGAATGGTGGTCTGCCCGGCGAAGGCATGGGAGATCCAGGACTACGCGCGCGAGTCGGGCTGCCGGATCGCGGTGTTCGCGACGGACGACGACGTGACGA
>DATEOG010000033.1:0-4090 GCA_035274345.1 Gemmatimonadaceae bacterium | reverse complement strand
CCGAGGTCGGGGTGGAGCACCTTGATGGCGACGTCGCGCTCGTGACGGAGATCGTGCGCGAGATAGACCGTGGCCATGCCGCCCGAGCCGAGCTCCCGCTGAACGCGGTAGCGATCGGCGAGCGTCGTCGTGAGTCGTGTGAGGACGTCGGGCATGGGCGGGTGCGCGAGTGCGGGTGCGCAGGTGCGGAGGAGCGCCCCCGTTGCCATACTGCATCCGCTTGGGAAGCGGCGCCAGCCAGTGGTTTGGCTGACGTCATGGGGCTCACGCCTTGCAACGCACTCTCGTGATGATCGGGCCGGATCCGGAGTTGCCGCACGCCGTCGCCGAGCACGCGCGAATACCTGTGGTGATCGGGTCCGGGCTCACCGGACTGTCGATCAGCCACAGCCTTTCGCGCGCGTCCATCGATCACGTGTTGATCGGCCGCCGGCCGGAGATGTCGCCGCGCCTCGGCGAGTCGATGAACCTCGACGGGACGCTGCTGCTCTGGGAGATGTTCCCGCAGCTCTCGCGCTACTTCTATCCCAAGCGCGATGCGATCGGCTACTTCGGGGACTACGAGGTCGTGTGCGAGTTCGACGTCGGCCATCGCGCCGTCTCGCGTGCGATCTTCCGGACGCTCGGCTACGCGCCGGCCGAGGAGTTCCTGCAGGTGGACCGCATCGGGTTCGACGCGGCACTGTGGGAGCTCGCCGTGGGCAGCGAGCATTGCACGGTGCTCGACGCGCCGGTCGCCGATCTGGAGTTCGATGCCGCGCGCGACAGCTTCACGGGCGTTCGTCTCACGGACGGCACGGTCGTTCGCCCGTCGTACGTGTTCGACGCGACGAATCATGGGCGCTTGCTGGGGCGCACGGCGCAGCTCGAGTATCGCACGTTGGGCGGGCAGCAGCGCGTCGCGTACACCCACTATCACGGCACACCCGGCGCGCCGCGCAACACCGAGCCGTGGGAGCTCTCCACCGCCGTCGTACGCCTGCTTCCGGCAAGTGACGGCCTGGACGCGATGGCCTGGTGCATTCCACTCGGCGACTACGTCTCGGTCGGGCTGAGCACGGGCGCGACGGAGAGCGAGCTGGGCGACGAGGCGCTGCTGGACCGCGCCGCGGCCGCATTCGAGCGCTGCGGCATCGACTACCGCAGACGTTATCCGAACAAGGTCGAGCCCAGGGGGCTGCGGCACAGCTACTTCGCCTACGACCGGGCGGCGGGTGCGAACTGGCTGCTGGCGGGCCCCAGTGCCTGCCAGGTGTGGTGGCTGGCGAGTGCGGGAGTCGGTACCGCGCTCGCCGCGGCGCAGCTCGCGCCGAAGCTGCTCCAGGATCCGCTCCGGTGGGGCGCGGAGTACGACCGGTACATGAAGCAGCTTCTTCCGATCCACGACACCTTCGACTTCTTCGCGCTGTCGTCCCACGCCGACTACGAGCCCGAGGCCCTGCACCGCTTCTCCGATCGATTCGTCAAGACGAGTCTCGCCCGTCTCGCCGGATCGACGCGGATGCGCGACAGCCGGCTGGCCACGATGAGCGCTCGTGCAGCGAGCTGGGTGTTCACTCATCCGAGGACGTTGCACGACTACTGCTCCGTGCGGCGCGTCGATCGTTCGACGCCCCTTTCCTAGTGCACGCGACAGGAGCGGCCACGCAGGTCACCGAGCACTCAGCCGACGAGGCGCTCATCGCGCGGCTGCTCCAGGTGATCAGCGGCGACGCCCCGCGATCGGAAGCGACGCACCTGCTCGCGCCCGACGTGATCAGCCACATGGACCAGTACACCGTCCGCGGGATCGACGTCTGGTTCGATTGGTTGGACTTCCTCCTGTCGAATGCAAAGGGGAACGTCAAGGTTGACGTGGATCGTTTCGAGCACCATTCTGATGGCACGATCACCGCCTACGGCTGGCTGCGCGTCGAGCGATCGGCCGAACGCACGCCGCACCAGAACTGGGCACGGTATCGAGTTGACGAAAGACGGATTGCCGAGGTCTGGACTACACGCGGCAATTACGAGGCAGTCTTCGGCGCGAAGGTCCACAATGCGCTGCGGTGGCTCCTCGTATTGATCGAGATGGCCGTCTGGCGTCGATTGCCGTGGAGAAGCCCCACCCGCTTGTCGCCCACCGTGGAGGAGTCGGTTGACGGACGCACAGACGAACCGCGAGACGGTGGAGCGGCTCATGACGATCCTGAGCGGCGACGCACCGATCGAGAGCGGGGCTGATCTCTTCGCGCCGGACGTCGTCTGCAACGTGGACGGCTGGCGCTTTCAGGGCATCAACGTCTGGGCGAACTGGATCCACTACATCCGCACGCGTGGGCGTGTGACCGCGCTGACCGTGCTGCTCGACGAGATCGTGATGGAGACCGACGGGACGGTGACCGCGCGGGGGCGCTTCAGTGGAATGCGCGGCGACCGCCCGGTGATCTCCAAGCCCTGCTCGGCCAGATACCGGCTGGTGGACGGACGCATCGTCGAGGTCTGGAGCACGAGGCACAACTACGCCTTCATGTGCGGACCACACCTCTGGTGCTACGTGGGATTCGCCATGGAGCTGCTGCGCGCCTCGTTGTGGAAGGTCCGCGCGCCGCAGCTCGACCTCACGGGTGGCGTGCGCGTTCCGCCGGACGCCTATCGCTCGCCGGCGCTGACCCGCGTTTCTGTCGCGAGCTGACTGACGCTCTGGCGGCATCACGTCGCGCTACGACCGAGCGGGTATCCGCGCCCGTCGCGTACGCGTCCACGCGACGAACGCCGCGAGTGATCCGAGTACGACGTTGATCAGGATCGCGCTCGTCTCGCCGCGCACGAGATGGAACGGGATTGCGAGCGCCATCATCATGGCCAGACCCGCGGCGGCGAGCGGCGTGAGCATCGGCAGGATTCGCGTCGCGGCGGGAAGGAGCAGACCGAGTGCGCCGGCGAGCTCCGCGACCCCGATGAAGCGCACAAGCGCCACCGGCAGGCTGGCGACCCACGGCGCTCTCGCCACCGCCATGTCGATCGGGCCGATCGCGTGGGTGTGGCCGACCAGCAGGAACGCGGCGGCGAGCAGCAGTTGCACGAGCCACACGCTCAGGTGCAGAGCGCGCGAGGGACGGGCGGCGACGGACGGCAACGTCATCGATTCGAGCGGCATGATTGGTCTCCCTAGCTGAGGGCGGACGGCTGACGGACCCTGGGCGACCAGCTCTTCGCGGTCGCACCGACTATCGCGGAGTCCGGAGTCAGGTTAGGATCGTTGTCGCTATCGGCACTAGCCGCCTGCATTCGGACACAGCGTTCCATTTCTGGAACGAAGGACCCCGCTTTGCTCGACCTCGCCGACCTTCGGATCTTCGCCCGGATCGCCGACGCGGGAAGCATCTCGGACGCCGCCCGCGCGCTCGCGATGCCGAAGTCGTCGGTGAGCCGATCGCTCGTGCGGATCGAGGGGGCGGTGGGCGCGACGCTCGTCGAGCGCTCGACGCGCCGTCTCGCACTCACCGACGCGGGCGTTCTCCTCCAGCGGCACGCGCACCGCATCCTCGACGACGTCGGCGAGGCGGAGGACGCGATCGCGGGATTCGTCGGCGTCGCGCGCGGGACGCTCCGTGTCAGCGCGCCACCGTCGTTCGCCGCCGGACCGCTCGCTCCGATGCTCCCGGCTTTCCTGGCGCGCTATCCCGAAGTGCGCGTGGTGCTCGGCTTCGGCAACGAGCCGCTCGTTCACCTGCCCGACGACGTCGACGTCGCGATTCGTGCCGGGACGCTTCCCGACTCCGACCTGATCGCGCGCCGGCTCGCGAGCACCGAGCTAGTGCCCTGCGCCAGCCCGGAGTATCTCGCGGCGCACGGTATGCCCGCGACGGTCGAGACGCTGCGCGGCCATCGTCTGGTCGATCTGTTCGACCGCAGAGTCACCTGGCGATTTCAGGCACCGGCCGGCACGCTCGAGGAGCTCGTGGCAGAGCCGGCGCTCGTCGTCCCCGAGCATGCGATCGCGCGGACGGCGATGCTCGGCGGGGCGGGCATCGGGCGGCTACCGGAGTATCACGCGCGCGACGCGATCGCCGACGGCACCCTCGTCCGCATCCTGCCGGACCACGAG
>DATEOG010000032.1:0-10599 GCA_035274345.1 Gemmatimonadaceae bacterium | reverse complement strand
GACGTCGAGCTTCGCGGCGAGCCGCGGACCCAGGTCGCGCCCCTGCGTTGAGAAACCGAGCACCACGGCGCGATAGCCACCCTGCTTGGCGCGCTCGGCGACCGTCGCCGCGATCGATTCGCGCTCGAAGGTGGACAAGCCCGCGTGCTCGGCGACGTACACGACGTCGGCACCGTGTGCGCCGAGCTGCGCGGCCGTCGCGCCGACGCCCGACGGTCCCGCGACGACCGCGTGCACCTCACCGCCGCCCGATGCATCGGCGATCGCACGCGCCGCCGTCACGGCCTCGAGGGCAACCTTGCGCAGCGCGGTGCCCCGCGTCTCGGCGAATACCAGGACGTTGGCCATCAGAGCACCTTTGCTTCGGTCTGGAGGAGACGGACGAGCTCCGGCACGGCGGCCGAACCCTCGCCGATGATGCGACCCGCCGGGCGCTCAGGCGGAAGCTCGGCCTTCTGCACCGTCACGCGCACGGCGCCGAGCTGCGCCGGCTTCGTCTCGAGGGGCTTCTTCTTCGCGGCCATGATCCCCTTGAGCGACGGGTAGCGAGGCCGCGCCACGCCCTCATCGATCGTCACCACGGCCGGGAGCGCGAACTCCACCAGCTCCGCGGCTCCTTCGAGCTCCCGGCGCGCCGATCCACGTCCGCTCGACACGTCGAGCTGCGACGCCGCCGTCACGCATGGGAGTCCGAGCAGCTCGGCCGTCGCGGTGCCGACGACGCCGGCCGACGTGTCGAACGCCTGCTTCCCGAACAGGATCAGATCGTAGCCGCCGTCCTTCAGCTCCGCAGCCAGCGCTTTGGCGACCGCGAGCCCATCGGCGGGGACGCTGTCGGCCTTCAGCTGCACGGCGCGATCGGCGCCCATGCTCATCGCTTTGCGCAACGACTCCTGAACGGAGTCGGGACCGACGGCGACGACCACCGTCTCGCCACCCCCTCCCTTCTCGTTGATCTGCAGCGCTGCTTCCACCGCGTAGCCGGCGAAGTCGTCGATGTCGAACTTCAGGCCCGCTTCGTCGATCGCGACGCCAGACGAGGCGATCTTGAATCGCGATTCGGAGTCGGGCGTGCGCTTGATGCAGACGGCAATTTTCACCGTCGGAGCCCCCATGTGAAAGAATTCACATGCATTCTAGGGCCCCGCACGGTGGAGAGGTAGGGACCACGCGCTCAATCGGCGCCGCGCGCCGGTCCGTCGCCGAGCTCCTCGTCGTTGCTCTGAAGCGCGCCACCCGAGTTCTGCGTCGCACCACCGGGACGCGCCACGGCTCCCTGCCTCGTCTCGCTCCGCACATGCTGCCGCGCTCCGCCCGGCGCCCCGCGCGGCTCGTTCATCGCCGCATACGGGCTGTCGTCGCGCTGCGGCGGGAACTCGGGCACCTGTGGCGACTCCGGCTTCCGTTCCTGATCGGACATGTGAACCTCTCTGTGAGAGCCAACCACTCTGAATCGGCAAGCCAGGTGCCAGGAAACGGACATGAGTGGTGAGTGGTGAGTGGTGGGTGACTGCGGACGCAATCGAAGGACCCTGTCACTCAGGACCCACGACCCACCACCCACCACGCTACTTGAACGCGTTCAACCCCGTCACCGCCTGCCCCAGGATGAGCGAGTGCACGTCGTGCGTGCCCTCGTACGTGTAGACGCTCTCCAGGTTCGCCATGTGCCGCATTGCGCCGTACTCGGCGAGGATGCCGTTGGCGCCGAGCAGCCGCCGCGCTTCGCGTGCGATCTCCGTGGCGATGTGCACGTTGTTCCGCTTCGCCAGCGAGACCTGCTGTGGCGTGAAGGTGCCGGCGTCCTTCAGGCGACCGAGGTGCAGCGACACGAGCTGGCCCTTCACGATCTCGGTGAGCATGTCCGCGAGTCGCACCTGCTGGATCTGATATCCACCGATCGGCCGGTCGAACATCACGCGCGTCTTCGAGTACTCGAGCGCCTCCTCGAAGCAGGCCATCGCGGCGCCGAGTGCACCCCACGAGATGCCGTAGCGCGCCTGCGTGAGGCACATGAGCGGGCTCTTGAGACCGCCCGATCCGGGCAGGATCGCGTCCGCGGGCAGGTGAACGTCCTGAAACGACAGCTCGCTCGTGTCGCTCGCGCGCAGCGACAGCTTTCCCTTCTGGTCTTTCGCCTTGAAGCCTTCCGTGTCGGTCGGCACGATGAACCCGCGGATCGAGCGGTCGCTCGCGTCGCCGTTCGTCTTCGCCCAGACCACCGCGATGTTCGCCGTCGACCCGTTGGTGATCCACATCTTCGAGCCATTGAGCACCCAGCTTCCGTCCGGCTGCTCGCGGGCCATGGTGATCATCCCGCTCGGGTTCGACCCGTAATCGGGTTCCGTCAATCCGAAGCAGCCGATCACCTCACCCTTCGCCATCGGCGGCAGCCAACGACGTTTCTGTTCCTCGGAGCCAAACGCATAGATCGGATACATCGCGAGCGCGCCCTGTACGCTCGCGAACGACCGCACACCCGAGTCACCGCGCTCGAGCTCCTGCATGATGAGCCCGTACTGCACGTTGTTGAGCCCCGCGCAGCCGTATTCCTCCGGC
Source organism: Gemmatimonadaceae bacterium (assembly GCA_035274345.1). Lineage (GTDB taxonomy): Bacteria > Gemmatimonadota > Gemmatimonadetes > Gemmatimonadales > Gemmatimonadaceae > AG11. Next base: position 8,040 of record DATEOG010000032.1, on the reverse strand, counting down.
AGGTTCGCGCCGAACACGCCGAGCTCGCCCATCTCGGGAATCAGCTCCTTCGGGAAGCGCCCCTGCACGTACGCGTCGCCGATGACGGGGAGAACGCGTTCGTCGACGAACCTCCGGACGCTGTCGCGGACGGCGCGTTCTTCTTCGCTAAGTGCACTGTCGATGTCGTAGAAGTCGAGCATTCGTCGTGTGTTGGAAGGTCTGCTCGACGAAAGCTAACGCTCGGCGTTTCGCTCGGGACGGCTCGCGGGGCCTCGTTTGCGGGGCCTCGTCGCAGGAAGGTCCTAGCCGACCCGATGACCCCGCTGAAGGTTCAGCATCGATCGCAGTCTTCCCCTTCCGTTTAAGGGAGCGCCGGATGCCCACCGTCGGTCGCCTCGTTCTTCCTACCGTTGCACTCGCCATCGCCCCCGCCACCGCTCTCGCCCAGAGCGCCGCGCGCATCGACGACGCGACGCTCGTACGCCGCATCGACGCGTACGTGGCGCCGCTGGCTGCGCGTGAGCTGTCGGGTACCCTGCTGGTGGCGCGAGGCGGACGAGTGCTCGTCGAACGGTCGTTCGGCTTCGCCAATCACGAGCTCCGCGTACCGTTCGTGCCGACGACGCCCACGAACGTCGCGTCGATCACGAAGCCGCTCACGCTCATCATCGCGATGCGACTGCTGGACGAGCACCGGTTCTCGCCCGGCGACACGGTCGCGCGATGGCTGCCGGAGTACGTGCACGGGAAGCGCATGACCGTGACGCAGCTGATGAACCACGCGGCCGGCGTCCCCCATCAGCTCCTCCCCGACGATGCGCAGGAGGAGCCGAGAACCACGACCGACATGGTTTTGGCGGCGAACGCATTGCCGCTTCTCTTCGATCCGGGGTCCCGCAGCTCGTACAGCTCGGGCGGGTATTCTCTCTTCGCCGCCGTGCTCGAGCGGGCGAGCGGCAAGTCGTACGACGCGCTCCTGCAGGAGTACGTCGCGGGTCCTGTCCACGCCCGCACGATCCGTCACGTCGACCACCGCGAGCTGCTTCCCGGGCGCGCGACGAGCGTCGTGCCCGTGGGAACGTCGGTGATCAACGCTCCGCTCCGCGACCTGTCGTTTCTCGTGGGCGCCGGTTCGGTGTACACGACGCCGCGCGACGTCTTCGCGGTGATGCAGGGGCTGATTGGCGGTGCCTATGGTGCGACCGCGCGCGGTGCGCTCGTTCGGGCGACGGGCCTGTCGTGGAACGGAGTGACCAACGGATTCCGGGCATTCGCCGATTGGCGGGCCTCCGACTCGCTGAGCGTGCTCTACTTCGGCAACTCGCACGTCGGCGCGATCGACCTGATGCGACGCGACATTCCGCGCATTGCCGCCGGGGAACGGGTTCAGGCACCGGTCGTTCCCCCATTCACTCCGGTCGCGCTTTCCACGGCGCAGCGTGAGCGACTCGCCGGAGACTATGACACCGGTGGAGGACAGCTTTCCAGCGTCTCGTTCCTGTCACCCTCGCTGATGCTCTTCGGCGACCGTGCGCTGCTGGCGACCAGCGACTCTACTTTCTTCTCCACTGCCGACTACGCGCCGGTGACGTTCGTCGGCGCGTCGTCCGGCCCGGTGACCGCCATCCAGTGGGGCCCGGGCACCTGGGGCACGGGCGAGCCCGGCCCGCGCTTCGAGCGGGCGCGAGGCACTGCTACGAAGTCGCCCTAGCCGTCGCGTGCCGCGCGGCGGCCGAGGGTCTGCGACCCCTCGGCTCGACCAGGGCGCGTCGCCAGCACGCGTCGCGCGTATGGCGCGATCCCGACCTCGCGCGCCTTCGCTCGGAACTTCGCCCCGTGGTCGATCGTGTGACCCGCCTCGTCCTGCCACTGATGCACCATCTCGTGCAGGAGTGTGTGCAGCGCCTCTTCCCAGCCGTGCTTTCGCAGATGGGCGCGGCTGATCGCGATCTCTGCCGGCTCACCGCCGGCGGTGCGCGCCGTGTAGTGGCCCAGGCGGCTCTTCATCCGGCGCGACACGCGGATCGGCACGTGCCGGAGCCGGCCATGAAAGTGTCGCGAGTTGTACCGGCCGTGCCACGCCACGAGCTTCTCGGCGATCTCGGCGTCGTCGGCGTGCGTGCGGTCGCGCCTCGCCGGCGGCCGCGCCGAACGGATCGGGTGCGAGACGATGATGCGCTGCGCCGCCCGCCGCTCGGCGCGCGTGCGCCCCTCGACGAAGGTGACGATGGCGCGCAGGACCGGGAGCGGAGCGCCGAGATAGCCTTCGTGCACGCGCAGCTCCCCGCCACCGAAGCTCACCATGACGTTCCGGTTGTGCGTCAGGCGACAGCGCGCGATCCGCGCCAGCCCCAGCTCGCGCAGCAGGGCGAGCAGCTCGCCGGCGTCGCGCGGCGAGGCGACGTCGAGCGCGAGATCGAGCTGCGACGGATCGTACGTGGCCCGGAACAGACGCGTCAGCGCGCGAAGCACTTGACCGGTCCCGAGACGAAGCCGCCCGAGGCGGCGTTCCAGACGAGCGTCGACACTTCGATCTTCTCCGACGTGATGCTGATGCTGTTGACGGACGAGGGCCGGCCACCGCGCATGCGGTTGGATATCGTACCCGCCGTCGAAATAACCGTGCCCCGCTTCGTGTGCTCGATGTAGTGGATCGCGTCCTGGTGATCGTGCCCGCACAGCACTAGGTCCACTTCCATCTCGGCGAAGGCGCCGAGCGCACGCTTCGTGTCCTTGAGCCCGTGACGCTGCGAGAGCTCTCCCTTCACGGGGTTGTGGTGCATCACCACGACGCGCACGTCGTCCGCGGGCGAGCGTGAGAACTCCTCGCGCAGCCGCTCGATCTGGGACCAGCGGACGATGCCGATGATGGTGAGGTCCTTGAGGCGCCACGTGAGCGCTCGTCCCACCACCCCGTGCGACGTGTTGAGGCCGGCGAACGTCGCGCCCGGCACCCGCAGCACCGGCTCGATGTCGTCGTCGATGTACCGCCGGTACGTGGCGAACATCTCGCGCTCGTCACCCATCCCGAGCGGTGCCTTCCACCACTGCACGTCGTGATTGCCCGGGATGCAGATGACCTTGCTGACGCGCTCAGCGTGCTTGATGAACGCTCGCGCGCGCTGGAACTCACCCGAGCGTGCACGCTGCGACAGGTCGCCCGAGATCGCGACGACGTCGTATCGCCGATCCTGGATCAGCGCCTCCATCGCCTCGTACTGCTCGGGGACGGCGGGGTGGCCGAAGTGCAGATCGGAGCAGTGGAAGACCGTCGTCGTCACAGCCTGGCGATGATCGCGTCGGTGAACTGGTCCGTAGTCGCCGTCCCGCCGAGGTCGCGCGTCACCGTCTTCCCTTCCCGGATCGTCTCCTCGATCGCCGAGCGGATGCGCTGCGCGCGCGGCTCGTCGCACAGGTACTCGAGCATCATGCACGCGGCGAGCATCAGCGCGCCGGGGTTGGCCACCCCCTTGCCGGCGATGTCCGGCGCCGTCCCGTGCACCGCCTCGAAGATCGCGCCGCCGAGCCCGATGTTCGCGCCCGGCGCGAGTCCGAGCCCCCCCACCAACCCGGAGATGAGATCGGACAGGATGTCGCCGAACAGGTTGGTCGTCACGATCACGTCGTAGCGCTCCGGCTTGAGCACCAGGTTCATGGCCATCGCGTCGACGATCACCTCTTCGAACTCGATCTTGGAGTATTCGCGCGCCAGCATGCGGCCGACGTCGAGAAAGAGTCCCTGCGAGTTCTTGAGGATGTTCGCCTTGTGGACGAGCGTGACCTTCTTGCGCCCGTGCTTCTCCGCGTAGTCGAACGCGTAGCGGACGATCCGCTCCGATCCGGCGCGCGTGATCAGGGCGATGGACTCGGCCGCCGCGCGCGGATCGCTGCCGATCTTGATGTAGTGCTCGTTCCCGATGTAGAGCCCTTCGGTGTTCTCGCGAATGAGCACGATGTCGACGTTCTCGTAGCGGCCGCCGGGACGGATCGTGTGCGCCGGCCGGACGTTGGCGTACAGGTCGAACGTCTTGCGCAGCGCCACGTTGATCGAGCGGAACCCTTCGCCGACGGGGGTCTCGAGCGGTCCCTTGAGCGCCACGCGCGTGCGCTTGATCGAGTCGAGCGTCGCGTCGGGGATCGGATCGCCATAGCGGGTCACTCCTGCCATCCCCGCATACTGCGCATCCCAGGAGACGTCCGCTCCCGCCGCTTCGAGCAGTCGAACGGTCGCGCTGCTGATCGAGGGACCGATCCCGTCGCCGGAGATCAGGGTGACTGTCGTCGGCATGGGCGAGGCGTGAAGGCTGTGGTCAACGGATGGTGATCAGATCGGCGAAGTGGCTCGCGACGTTCGCGAGGAGCGTGCGCGAGAAGCTGGGCGACGGATCGCTCGACGCCTCCCCCACCCAACGCACGTCGCCGATGCGGGCGTCCACGAGGACGGCGCGCAGAACGGCAATTCCCTGGCCCGACTTGTCTCGATCGAACCGAAGCTCGACGGGAAGCAGCACCATACGGGCGTCGTGCAGGGCGATCATCGTGCGCAGTTGCGTGGCGAGGGGGTCGCCGATCTTGCCGCCCTGGGCGACGCTCGGATTCCGCAGCGGCTCGACGGCGAGCGCGTACGGATCCACCGCGTACGTGGGGCTCGCCCGCATCGAACGCGCGAGATCGGGGGGATAGACCCACTGCTTCTCCAGGCCTCGCTGGGCCAGCTCCCCGGCGATGGCGCTGTCGAGCGCGCGCAGGAGCTCGCGCGACCGTGGAATCTGCGCGGCCCATCCGAGTTGGTCGCCCTCACGGATTCTGTAGACCGGAGTCAGGGCGACACGCTGGCCGGCGAGCCATGCGAGCGGCCTGCTCACCGGAGGAGGGGCCGACGTCTGCGTCTGCGCGGCGGGCTGCCCCCCGCAGGCGAGCAGCAGCGGAAGGCCGTAGAGCAGTCGATGAAGAGTCCGCACGGATCTCGGGTGGAAGTGCCGGAAAGCTAACCGTGGCGCCTTAGCCAGGCGACGCCGATGCGCTCGTGTTGACCCTCTCGCGTTCGCCTCCCAAGTTGGCGCATGTCCACCTCCATCGTTCCCGCGCGGCCCGGCATGCGAGTCGTCGCCGCGCTTGGCTGGCTGCTCGTCGCCGTCGCCGGTGCCGGCGCGCTGGCCGTCCTCGCGCTGCGCCGCGGCGAAAACGTCAGCGCCGCGTGGCTGCTCGTCGCCGCGCTCTGTACCTACGCGATCGGCTATCGCTTCTACAGCGCCTTCCTCTCGGCCAAGCTCTTCGCGCTCGACGACGCGCGCGCGACGCCGTCGGAGCGACTGAGCGACGGTCGCGACTTCGTGCCGACCAACCGATGGGTCGTCTTCGGCCATCACTTCGCCGCCATCGCGGGACCGGGGCCGCTCGTCGGCCCCACGCTCGCGGCCCAGTTCGGCTATCTGCCGGGCGTCCTGTGGATCGTGATCGGCGTCGTCCTCGGGGGAGCGGTGCAGGACATGGTCATCCTCTGCGCGTCGATCCGGCGCGATGGCAAGTCGTTGGGTCAGATGGCGAAGGAGGAGATCGGGCCCGTCGCCGGCTTCACGGCGCTCGTCGCGGTGCTGGGCATCATGGTCGTGCTGATCGCGGTGCTCGGCCTCGTGGTCGTGAACGCGCTCAAGTCGAGCCCCTGGGGAACGGTGACGATCGGGTTGACGATCCCGATCGCGATGATCATGGGCTTCTACATGCGCTGGCTGCGTCCCGGACGCGTCCTCGAGGCGAGCGCGATCGGCATCGTGCTGCTCATCGTCGCGCTCTACGCCGGGCGTTGGGTCGCCGAGCAGCCCACGTTGGCGGCGACGTTCACGCTGAGCGGGAAGACACTGGCCATCCTCGTCATGGCGTACGGATTCGCCGCGTCGGTGCTGCCCGTGTGGATGCTTCTCGCGCCCCGCGACTACCTCTCGGCGTTCGTGAAGATCGGCGTCGTGCTCGCCCTCGCAATTGGCATCCTGATCACGCTGCCGCCGCTGCAGATGCCCGCCCTGACACGGTTCACCGACGGCACGGGGCCGATCTTCGCCGGAGCACTGTTTCCATTCGCTTTCATAACAATCGCGTGCGGCAGCATCAGCGGGTTCCATGCGCTGATCGCCTCGGGCACGACGCCCAAGCTCCTCGAGCGGGAGCGCGACGCGCGCATGATCGGCTACGGCGCGATGCTGATGGAGTCGTTCGTCGCCGTGATGGCGCTCATCGCTGCCTGTGCCATCACGCCGGGCGTCTACTTCGCCATCAACGCGCCCGCGGCCGCACTGGGTCCGACGGCGCAGACGGCGGCGAGCGCGATCGCGAACTGGGGTTTCGTCGTCACACCGGCCGAGCTCGAGCAGCTCGCGAGAGACGTGGGAGAGACGTCGCTGTTGTCGCGCACCGGCGGAGCGCCCAGCCTCGCGGTGGGAATGGCGCACCTCTTCTCCCGCGCGCTCGGCGGAAGCGCCGCGATGGCGCTCTGGTACCACTTCGCGCTCATGTTCGAGGCGCTGTTCATCCTGACGACGCTCGACGCCGGCACTCGCGTCGGCCGCTTCATGCTTCAGGATCTCGGCCGCCACGTCTGGCCGGCGTTCGGGCGCACGAGCTGGATGCCTGCCGTGGTGCTCTCCAGCGCGATGATCGTCGCGATGTGGGGCCACTTCCTCTGGCAGGGGGTGATCGATCCCCTCGGCGGCATCAACTCTCTCTGGCCGCTGTTCGGCATCTCCAATCAGTTGCTCGCCGCCGTAGCGCTCTGCGTCGCGACGACGGTGATCATCAAGATGGGAAAGGCACGGTATGCCTGGGTCACGCTGCTGCCACTGGCATGGCTCGTCGTCGTGACGCTGTCGGCCGGCGCCACGAAACTGTTCTCGCCGCAGCCGAGGCTCGGCTTCATAGCGCAGGCGCACGCGCTGCAAGCGGCGCAGGCTGCCGGTACGCTGCCGCCGGGAGTGAAGAGCGCGGGTGATCTCACGCAGATGATCGCCAACAACTACCTGGACGCCGCGGTGGCGGGGTTCTTCCTGCTCTCGGTCATCGTGATCCTCCTGGACAGCGCACGCGAATGGATCGCCGTCGTGAGCGGTGCGAAGGCGGCGCGCTCCACCGAGGTTCCCTTCCAGCCGCGTGCGTTCGCGGCGGGAGACTGACGTGGGCGCCATCGTGGGATTCGTGCATCGCGCCGCGTCGGTGGTGCGGCGCGTGATCGGCGCACCGGACTACGACGGGTATCTCGCGCACGTGGCGCGCCGTCATCCCGAATGCGTGCCGCTGTCGCGCGAGGAATTCTCGCGCGACGCGCTCGCCCGGCGCTACGATCGACCGGGCAGCCGCTGCTGCTGACCGCTCGTCGCCACAATGAGTCCGATCGCCGCCGCGAGCGCCAGCGTCGCTCCCATCAGGAACGCCGTCGATGGACCGGAGTGGTCCCACACGTAGCCGAACAGGAGTGACGCCGGCAGCGCGCCGAGCCCGATCGCCAGGTTGTACCATCCGAAGGCAGTTCCCCGCCGCTGCAGCGCGACGAGGTCGGCGATGAGCGCTCGCTCCGATCCCTCCGTGAGCCCGAAGAACACGCCATAGACGGCGAACAGCGCCCATGCCTGCCAGGCGACGCTCGCGCGTGCGAAGCCGAAGTACACCGCCGCGTACAGCACCCACCCCATGATCAGCGTCGGTCGGCGACCGATGCGGTCCGACAGCGGGCCGAAAAACAGTTGCCCGAGACCAAAGGCCGCGACAAACACCGACAACGCCGCCAGGGAGGCACCCGGCGCGGCGCCGAGCCCTGCCTCAAGGTCGCGCAGGCTAGGGATCAGCATCTGAGTGGAAATCTCCCCCAGTGCGCAGAGCCCGATCAATAGTGCAAGCAATATGCTGGAACGACTGGGAAGTTTCATGGCTTATCCGAGAGTGGAATGGAAAGATGCATGCCCGACTCTGTCGGGATTTCCGGACTGGCGTTCGAGGCGTAAAAACACCAAGGTGACAGCGGGGCAGGGCCTATCTATGGTTGCGTTCATAGCGAAAATCTCTTGGGGTGCT
>DATEOG010000031.1:0-4479 GCA_035274345.1 Gemmatimonadaceae bacterium | reverse complement strand
GGAGGCACTTCGCATCTATGAACAGGTGGAACGCGGTGGCGGTGAGCTCGCCGGAGCGGCGGCGTATCAGCGCGCTCGCGTGCTGCTGCAATCGGGGCAGGGTGCGGCCGCGCGGTCGGCGCTGCGCGCCGTCGCCTCACGCTTCGCGAACGTGGAGAACGCGAGCGCGGCCGCCCTGATGCTGCTCGCCGACCTGCAGGTGGACGACGGTGATGTCGCGGGCGCGGCGCGGAGTCTCGCCGAGCTCACACGCCGGTATCCCAGGTCCGAGCAGGCGCCGCTGGCGCGCTTCCATGGTGCGCTGCTGGCCTTCGGTGCGCAGCCGCTGCGAGCGGCCGCAATGTTCGACTCGCTGGTCGCGCTCTATCCCGACGACGCGGAGGCGCTCCCCGCGCGCTACTGGGCGGGGCGCGCACTGGATCGCGCGGGCCGTCGCGAGGACGCGATGACGCGGTGGCGCGCGATCTCGACCGCCGCGTACCCCTCCTATTACACCGTGGCGAGCGCGAAGCGGCTCGGCCGCGCCGTGGCACTGCCGACGGGCGGTGACTCCGCCCCGCCGCGCATCGCGTCCGTGGACTCGGCGGCGCAGCGCATTCGCGCGCTGCGACTGCTCGGCATGGACGTCGAGGCATCGTTCGAGGTCGAGGCGCTGTTCGAGCGTGGCGACCGTGCCGCGGCAGAGGCGGCGACGATCGCGCAGACGCTCATCGACGTCGGCTATCCGGCACGAGGGCTCCGCCTCGCCGTACGCACGTTCGAGCGCGGCGCGCCCGCCTCGCGTGCGCTGCTGCGCGCGGCGTTCCCCGTTCTCCATTCCGAGGTGCTGGTGGAGAGCTCGCGTGCGATGAATCTCGATGCGGCGCTCGTCGCGGGACTGATCCGGCAGGAGTCGACGTGGAATCCGGATGCCGTGTCTCCCGTCGGCGCGCGGGGACTGATGCAGTTGATGCCCACGGTCGGCGCCTCCATCGCGGCGGGACGGGGCTACCCGGTGTGGAATCAGGTGCTGCTGTTCGATCCCGACGTGAGCATGCAGCTGGGCACCCGTCATCTCGCGTCGGACCTTCGCGGCCAGGCAGATCCGACGCGTGCGCTCGCCGCGTACAACGCCGGCGCGTCGCGAGTCACACGTTGGTCGCGCCGTCCGGGGGTGAGCGATCCGGAGCTGTTCGCGGAATGGATCCCCTTCGTGGAGACGAGGGATTATGTGAGGGCGGTGATTAGGAATCGAGCAGTCTATGCGGGGCTGTACGGATTCTGAGCTTCGTGAAGGCACTGACGTACCGAGTACGACCGACGCAGCGAGTACCAGTACCTGTCAGAGGCTCCCGGAATTCGCGTCGAGAACTCGACCGGTACGCTCAACATTCGGCCTGCAAAGAGAACCGCGCTCGGAGAGGACTTCTCTCCGAGCGCGGTTCGTTTCGCTTCACATTCCGGGAGCATCCAACCGGTACCGGGTACGTGCTACGTCCGTCGTACTCGGTACCAGCAGTGGCAGTTCAGAGGATGATCACCACCCCGGCACCAGCTGGAACCCCCATATCCAATTCTTGGTCGGTCGCTGGAATGGATGCGCCAGATAGGCTTCCAGGATGGCGTAGCCCAGTACGTTGAATCGACCCGATAGCCCGGCGCTCACGACCGGTGTTCGTGCGCCCAGGTCGGCCACGCTGGCGCTGAAGCGCGGCTTCGTATCACCCGTCCAAGCCACACCCGCGTCCACGAATGGTGCGAGGGTGAAGGGGAGGAAGGGAACGTTGAACAGTCCGTACTCCGGAACGCCGAACACCGGGATGCGGACCTCGAAGCTCGCGACGGCGAGCTTGCTGCCGAGCAGGCGGTCGAACGACGCGCAGGTGAAGAGCGATCCGCCATTCTGTGCACCGCACTCGGCCTGGTCGAACGAGCCCACGCTGTAGCCGCGCATGATCTGCTCCTCACCGAGGAAGAGCGGATACAGCACGGTGGAGTCGTCGGCGCTCCGGCCGTAGCGGCCGTAGTGCAGCCCGCGAAACGCGAAGGTGATCGGGCGCAGGAATGCGTAGTAGCGCCAGTCGGCCAGCGCGGTCGTGAAGCTCAGCGTGCCCGCCGTAGGCGTGACTTCAAAGCGGTAGCGCGAGCCCTGGATGGGACCAGTGAACGCGGAATACGATCGGTCACCGATGAGTGCGACGCTCGCCTGACCGTAGTAGATCGGGGCGCGCGACGCGGTGTCGATGACTCGCTGATCATAGACGTAGCCGGACCTGTCGATGATCATCTGCTGGATCTGCGTACTGAAGCCAAGGCGCGTGGCCGAGAGGCTGAACTCGATGCGCCTTGTGGACGAGAAGGGGTACGCCGTGCTGAATCCCGCCTCGTCGATGAAGATCCGCTGCAGGTAGAGATTCTGCTGGAGGAATCCGTTCCCGGCGTCCGCGTAATTGAGGTAGCCGGTGAGATACGGCACGTGCTGGACGCTCGCGCCGTAGTTCCATCGGCTCCGCAAGTTCTGATAGATGAGCTGTGCACCGATGTCCTGCACGGTGCCGTTGGCCTGCACGCCGAGCCCGATCTGGCGGTCGCTGAGCTGGTCACCGAACAGGAAGGACACCCCGCCTGCCACGCCGGTGCCGAATGGTCCGCCGGCCTGGACGCCCACCGTCGGCTGGCCCACCGCGTCGAGCGAGAAGCTCGAGCGGTAGGGTGAGTAGCTGAAGTCCTCTCCGGTGGCGAGACCCGTGATCGGGTCGCGCAGATAGTTGGTCACTGTGGCGCGGCCGGGCGTGTCACCGGGAGGAAGCACTCCGGCGTTCGCCACCGAGACACCCGCGACGACTGGCTCGCCGCGCGTGCGCGTCGAATCGAGCGCGTACACCGCGTAGCCCTGATCCTGGAACACCGAGAAGAGCATCCGGCCGGTGGTCGGCGCCACGGTGAGCGCAGGAGAGATCGCCGTGATGCCGCTGACACCCGTCGACAGGCGCGTGACGCGGGAGACCGCGCCGCTCGCGAGCTCGAGCCGGTAGATGTCGCTGAACCCGTCCTGATCGCCGATGAAAAAGAGGCTCTTCCCGTCGGGCGAATACTGCGGGTTGATGTGCTTCCCCTGCGTGAACGGGGAGAAGACGCTCACCTGTCCGCTTGCCACGTCGATCGTCGCGAGCTGGAGCGGCGAGAAGACCATCTTGCCGAAGTCGGTCGTCGCGCCGCGATCGGTCGCGAACGCGATCGACTTTCCGTCCGGCGACCACGCCGGCTGGATGTCCGCGTTGCGATCGTTCGTGAGCTGCCGGACGGTGCCGGCCGCGAGATCGAGCAGGTACAGATCGCTGATGCCGCCGGCCATGCCGGAGAACGCGATCGTCTGTCCGTTGGGCGACCAGGCGATGTGTGTCACCGAGCCGACGCCGGGCACGCGCACGCGCCGTTCGACGTCTGCGGAGTTCACGTCGAGGATGGCGATCTCGTGGTTACCCGCCGCCTGCGCGACGAACGCGAACTTGCGGCTGTCGGGGGACCATGCACCCGACGTGTTGATGAAGCTGATGGCGTCGAAGTGCGAGTCGCTCGTCGGCCCCGCGAGCTTCTTGATCTCGCGGCCCGTCTCCGCGTCGGCGACGAACAGCTCGATCTCGAACAGGCTGTGCCGAGCGTAGTAGGCGACGAACCGTCCGTCGGGGCTCACCGTCGGCGCGAGCGCCATGTCACCCGACCTGCGGCCGGTCTGCAGCACCGGGTCGCCGGCGCCGTTGGGGCGGGTACGGCCCTCGAGCACCGGGAGATAGGCGCGGCGCGTGGCCGAGATCCAGTCCTTCGACAGTGAGTCGGTGCTGATGCCGAGGACGCGGCGAATTCCCTCCTCGAACCCGATGCGCAGCGACGTGCGGTAGACGTCGACCACGGCGCGGTCGCCCCACCGTCCGCCGACGTACGCCCACAGCGCCTGCCCATACCGGTATGGGAAGAAGCGCGGGTCGGTGTTCAGCTGCTTGATCGTCGGGAGGTTGTCGCGTTCGGCCGCATCGCGCAGCCACATCGCGGTGAGCGGATCGTCGCGCCCGAGCGAGAAGTACTCGGACATTCCCTCGATCAGCCAGAGGGGCAGGGCACCGAGGCGCGCGAGGCCTCCCGGTCCCGCCTCGGCGACGCTGTACTGGAAGACGTGTACGAGCTCGTGGCCCAGCACGTGATCGTTGTCCGCGTAGACGCCGGTCATCGGCATGATCACGCGGGTGCGCAGACCCTCCGTCACACCCCCGGTGCCCTCCGAGAGCTCCTCGCCGATCACGTTCGTCTGCTGGAAGTCGGGATGGTCGGCGTAGAAGACCAGCGACTTCCGGTCGAAGGTGTGGCGGAAGCTGTCCGAGTGGCGCGAGTACCAGCGCTCGGCGAGGCGGCCGGCATCGTGTACGACGAGCGATTCGGCGGGATAGAAGTACAGATCGAAGTGCGACGACCGCAGGAGGCGGAAGTCGAACTTCTCGTACTGGA
>DATEOG010000030.1:0-2781 GCA_035274345.1 Gemmatimonadaceae bacterium | reverse complement strand
TCGCCGTCGGGTGGCTCGTCGTCGAGGATCTCGCGATGGTGCTCGTGCTGGTGCTGCTGCCCGCCGTCGCCGTGCCGCTGGGCGGCACAGCCGCCGCCGGCCACACGCTCACCGCCGGCGGGCTGGCACGCTCGATCGCGCTCGCGATCGGCAACGTCGTCGCCTTCCTCCTGCTGATGTTCGTCGTCGGGCGCCGCGTCGTGCCCTGGCTGCTGGCGCACGTCGCGCGACTGGGCTCTCGCGAGCTGTTCACGCTCACGGTGCTCGCGATCGCGCTCGGCGTGGGAACGATCGCGTCGCAGCTGTTCGGGATGTCGTTCGCGCTCGGCGCATTCGTCGCCGGCGCGGTCGTCAGCGAATCGGAGCTGAGCCACCGCGCAGCGGCCGACGCGCTACCGCTGCAGGACGCATTCGCCGTGATGTTCTTCGTCTCGGTCGGCTTGCTGTTCGACCCGCGCGTGCTCGTCGATCACCCCGGCCAGGTGCTCGCGGTGCTCGGCGTCGTGCTGCTGGGCAAGTTCACCGCGTCGGTCGCCGTGCTGCGACTGCTCGGCGAGTCGGGCCGACTTGCGGTGACGATCGCCGGCAGTCTCGCGCAGATCGGCGAGTTCTCGTTCATCCTCATTGCGCTCGGCGCGTCGCTCGGTCTGCTCGACCGCGAGACGCACGCGCTCGTGGTCGGGGCGGCGTTGCTGTCGATCACAGTGAACCAGCCGCTGCAGGCATGGTTGCAGCGCCTGCTCGCGCGGTACGCACCGGGGATTCCCGAGGCGCTCACCGAAGTGGACGACTTCGACTTCAGCACGATCACGGATCACGTGATCCTCGTCGGCTACGGGCGCGTCGGCACGACGGTCACCGAGGCGCTCGACCGCGCCGGCGTGCTGCACATCGTCGTCGAGGAGCAGCCGCGCGTGGTTGCGGGGCTGCGGCTGCGCGGGGAGCACGCGATCTCGGGCGACGCGACGCGCGCCGAGGTGTTGGAGCGCGCGGGCGTCGCGGGTGCGCGACTGATCGTCGTGACGGCGCCCGAGCCGATCAGGGCGCGGCGCATCGTGGAAGTCGCGCTCGAGCTGAATCCGCACATCGCCGTGGCGGTGCGGACACACAGCGCGACAGAGCAGTCGTTCTTCGAGCAGGTGCTGAACACACCGAGGGTGCACGGCCGTGCGGTGTACGCCGAGCGCGAGGTCGCGTTGAGTCTCGCGCACTACACGTTGGTGGCCGTGGGCCGGAGCGACGACGAAGCGGACGCGCTGATCGACGCGATGCGCGGCCGCGCGACGATGCCGACAGAGACGTTCGCCGCGATGCGGACGCGAGAGTTCCGCGCGGCCATGGGGATCACTCCGGGGCAGAAGACGTCCAACGGGGCTGAGGAGGGCTGAGGCGGAGTCCGAAACGGTAGGCCTTGACACTTGGTGTGATAACACCTATAATTCGTCCATGTCGCCATCGCTCCAGCAGGACATCCGCCAGAGCAAGCCGTTCAGCAGCCTCGAGACCGAGGCTTATCTGAGCGTGGTGCGCACGACGTCGATCCTGATCGACGGCGTGGAGGCACTGCTCAAGCCATTCGGCATCAGCTCGACGCAGTACAACGTGCTGCGGATCCTGCGCGGCGCCGGGCAGGGCGGACTGTGCCGGAACGAGCTGCGCGATCGGATGCTGACGCGCATGCCGGACATGACGCGACTGCTCGACCGGATGGAGGAGGCGGGGCTGGTGACGCGCTCTCGCGAGCAGGACGATCGCCGGATGGTACTGACGCAGATCACCGAGCGCGGGCGCGAGTTGCTGAGCGAGCTCGACCGACCGATGACTCAGCTGCACGGAGAGCAGCTCTCGCGACTGACGAAGGAGCAGCTCCGCTCGCTGATCGATCTCCTCACGCTGGTGCGCGAGGGAGGAAGCGGGTAAGCGTTTTGCGTATATAAGTGTTATCACACTGGACAGTTGAACACCAAACTCATCACTCACCGAGGCACCGGATCATGCTGCTCTTCAACTCACCCACCCGCCGCCAGATCGACACGGCGCTCGCCGTCCTCCGGGTCGTCCTCGGTGTGACCTTCATCCTGCACGGTGGCCAGAAGCTCTTCGTGTACGGCTTCGACGGAGTCACCGGGGCGTTCGGCCAGATGGGAATTCCGGCGCCGGGCTTCTTCGGCCCGCTCGTCGCGCTCGTCGAGTTCTTCGGCGGCATCGCGATCACGCTCGGCCTGCTCACCCGCCTGGCTGCGCTGGGCATCGGCTCGACGATGGTCGTCGCGATTTTGACGGTCCACCTGAAGCAGGGCTTCTTCAACCCCGGCGGCGTGGAGTTCCCGCTCTCGCTGCTCGCCTCGGCCATCACGCTCGTGATCGCGGGCGCCGGTGCCTACTCGGTCGACGCGGTGATCGGTCGGAAGCTCGACGGGACGCAGCTGGACGCGCAGCCGGTTGCGCAGCCGACGCGCGCGCGAAAGGTAGCTTGACTGCGGCGATGCGCTTTGCGCTGTGCGCGATGCGCGACGGCCTCGGGATGCCCACGCGTCCCGAGGCCGTTCTGCTTTCACTGCATCACCAAAGGGGGTCAGACTCCTTTGAAAACGCACTCACGCGCAATCGTTTTTCAAGGAGTCTGACCCCTTTTTCAAGGGGTCAGACCCCTTGATCGGTTCAAGGAGTCTGACCCCTTGATCGGTTCAAGGAGTCTGACCCCTTGATCGGTTCAAGGAGTCTGACCCCTTGAACGCCTTGAACGAAGGAGTCTGACCCCTTGATGCGCTTGAAGGAGCG
>DATEOG010000029.1:0-14480 GCA_035274345.1 Gemmatimonadaceae bacterium | reverse complement strand
ACGCCGTGGGTGACCGAGGTGGCGGCATATGCGAAGACGCACCCGAACGCGGACCTCGGGTTGCACCTGGTACTGAACAGCGAGTGGGAGACGTATCGCTGGGGCGGTCTCGCGCCCCGCGATCAGGTACCGTCGCTCCACAGCTCGGACGGCACCTTCCCGCGCACGACGGACAGCGTCGCGAAGCGCGCAAACCAGGACGAGGTGGAGCGGGAGCTGCGCGCCCAGATCGATCGTGCGTACGCGTTCGGGGTCAAGCCGACGCACCTCGACAGCCACATGGCAGCGCTGTACCAGACGCCCGAGCTGTTCAGGACGTACCTGAAGGTGGCGCGCTCGTACAAGCTGCCCTTCCTCCACTTCATCGGAGGCGCGAATCCGGCGAACGTCGCGCAGCTCTCGCCGAACGACATCGTCGCCGACGCGGTGATCGCGGCGTCCGAGACCGGATCGCCCGAGCAATGGCGAAAGTACTACCTCGACGCGGTCCGCAACCTGAAGCCGGGAGGGCTGACGATCATCCAGGTACACCTCGGCTACGACGACGCGGAGCTGCGCGCGGTGATGGTCGGGTGGGACCGGTGGGGGTCGAAGTGGCGGCAGCAGGACTACGACGTGCTCACGAGCGCGGAGTTCAGGCAGGCGTTGAAGGACAACAACGTGGTGCTGGTGACGTATCGAGAGATCCAGAAGGCGATGTATCCGACGCCGTGAGTCACTGGAGGGTCGGCGACGATAGGTGACCCCTTACCTGCGCCCGAGCGCAACCGTACAATGGGCGCTCGGGAAGTGGATGAGGTCGCCATTCGTCTCGATCGCTCGCGGAGATTCGCCGATGCGTCGCTCGCACTTCGTTCTCGCCGCTGCATTCGTGATGGCACTCGCGGTTGCGGGCTGCGGCGGAGGTGATAGCACGGCACCGGTCGAGACGAATTCAGCTGCCGCCGGCCCGCTCCCGGGCGCGGCCAGTGCACCGGCAGCAGGCGCAATCCCAGCGCAGCTTTACACGCCGCGCCCGCAAGACTTCTCGAAGTCGCATCCTCGGATGCCCGGAATTGAAGTCTCGTTCAATACGATCACCCTGGTGTTGCAGCCTGGGGCCACCGTGGGCGAGGCAAACGCGTTGCTCGACGCGCAGAAAGCCACGATCGTAGGCGGATTTCCTGGAAAGCCGGGGAGCTCCGCAGGCGTTCTCGTACTCCGTCTCGCTACTGCGACGCACGAGCAGCTGATCGCTCGCCTGGAGGAGCTTCGCAAGGACTCGCGCGTGCGTCACGTCGTGCAGGACGCGATGCTCGCGCCGGCCGTCGTCGCGAGGGCGAACACGGTGGCGGGGCCCCCCGCGGCGTGGACGTGGTTCCTCACCCCTGCCGGCGACAACTGGGGTATGGAGATGATCCGCGCCCCGCAGATGTGGAATCTGAACGATGCGATCCGCAAGGGAGGCGCACGATTGACCACGCTAGTCCTGGACGCCGGCTTTCAGGCCGGGCATCCCGACCTCGTGTATCTCAATCAGCCGACCCAGTCGCATGCTCACGGCACGCACGTGGCCGGGACCATCGGTGCGACGTTCGATAACGGCCTCGGCGTGGATGGCGTCAACCCATTCGCCGAGATGATGGTGCGCTACGGAGTGGGTCCGACGGCAAGTTGGGCCGAGCTGCTCATCTCGATCGTCGGACCACTGCTTCGCGCGAGCGCGAGCTCTCCGATGCGTGTCATCAATACGAGCCTGGCGTTCAACTGGTCGCAGCAAGGGATCAATGCCTCGACGGACGCGACGGTGCAGGATTTCGTCGGTGAAACCGGCGCCGTCATTCGCGAGGGTCTGGCAACTCTGCAGAGCGAAGGCATCGCTCTGCCCGTGTGGGTGACTGCGGCAGGCAACGATGCCGGTGGTGCGCTCGGCAATCAGGTGGCGTTGTGGGCAAGCCCGATGTCGAACGCCGCGCTCGAGCACGCCACGAAGAGCATCATTGTCGTGGAGTCCGACAGCCTCGCCGGAAACGGCGCCGCGGGCGAGACCACGCGATCCGTCTTCTCAAATATCGGCGGCCACATCTCCGCTCCCGGGTCGCGGATCATGAGCACCTCCACGAGCCCCGCGTACGATGTGATGAGCGGCACCTCGATGGCGAGTCCCCACGTGGCGGGATTGGTCGGCTATCTCTACGCACTGGAGCCAGCGCTGCCGAACCCCACGCTGGACGCCAACCCAATTCTCGATCTGCTGTTGGCGAACGCCGTGCCGGCCAGCGGCGGTGCGCGGCCACGCATCGATGCCTTCGCCAGCGCGATGGACGTGGATCGGGTCCTCGGTGGCAGCTCAGTGCTCAAGAAGCTGGTCGACATCGATGATGGCACGCCCGACGGAAACCAGCGGACCAACGCGGACGGAACGGAATTCACGACGGATGCTCACGGGGACGGCAAGGTGAGCATGGCGGACTTCCGGCGCTGGAGGGATTGGGCGCTGCAGATCCACGAGCCGCAGACGCAGTTCCTCGACGGCTCGGCCAATCACGTGAAGCGAGACGTGAACCGCGACGGAGTCGTAGCACTCGGCGCCCTCGAGGACATCTACTCGAGGGGCGACTTCAATGGCGACGGGGAGCTGACCATCGACAGCACGGCCAGCTTCGTCCCCGGTGCCATACGGCGGCGCGTGACCGACCTGGAGGTACTTCAGGAGCTCTTCTCGGATCCGGACTACGACAAGGCCGAACTGCCCGAACTCATCAGATCTGGCGACGTACATATGGATGCAACGAGTTGCCTGACCCTCGCCGGCACCGCGAGTGTTCGCTCGACCGTGCAACTGACAGGCAGCGCGACTCTGACGCGTCCGGCGCGGACGCACTCCACTGCCTCACCACGGCAGATCTACACGATCCCGGTGAGTGCGGCCCTCGGCACCAGCTACCAGATTCGCATGGAGGCGCGAGATGCGAACGGAGGTCTCCTCGGGAGCACGCAGACGGACACCCTCCTGATGCTGGGGCAGGACATCCGATTTCGGCCCAACTGCACGCCATTGGTCAACATCGCCATCTCACCCGCGTCCGTCGCGCTCCAACCGGGGAAGAGCCAGCAGTTCACCGCGACGGTCACCGGCACCGCGAACACCGCGGTCACTTGGAGCCAGACTGGCGGATCCATCACGCAGAACGGCCTCTTCACCGCGGGGCAGAGCCCCGGAAGCTATCAGGTGACGGCGACGAGCGTAGCTGACCAAAACAAGAAAGCGTCGGCCGCAGTCACGATCCAGATACAGGCCGCCACGATCGCGTTGGACAGCATCGAGGGCCGGCTGGACGCAACGACGCAGGTGAACTCCAGCTCCCTGCAACCGGTTGCGAACTGCGACTCGACCCGATTCGCTCCCAAGAACGTTGCGTCGGACAGCGCGAGCGTCCGGTGCAGCGGCACCAACACAGGCGTCCTGGCGAGCACCGCTACCGCCGTGGCGCGTCAGACGTTCCTTTTCCAGCCGGCCAACGGTGGAAGTGTGTCATCCCTTCACATCGCGGTCGCGAGCGAGGGGACGGCGGACACTCAGAGTGGCGGCGGCGTGTTTGGCGACGGAACCGTCCGACAGTCCGTTTGCTTCAGGGTGTCGGCGGCGAGCGTCAGCTTCGCGGCAACGGGCGCGCTGTCGGCGCAGCCGAGCACCTACCCGTATCAGGGCAATGGCAGCGCGAATGCGACTCTGTGGAGCGGCGGGCGCCCTGTGTTCCAGGCGGTCGTCGGGACCTCGCTCAACGGTGCATCGAATCCCAACGCGGCCGCTCTGAACCAGAGCGGGACGCTCACCCCGGGGCTCTACTGCCTACAGCTGACCGCCATAGGCTTCGCGTTCGCCAATGGTCAGTTCCCGAGCGATCGGGCGAGCGGCTCGGCGGATGTTACGGTGACGCTCACGCCATAGGGATCTTCACAGCCCTTGGCGCGGTGGTACGGAAAGAGGATTCGGGACCCAGCACGCCGCCGACGTGGCTTCGCGCCACGCTTCTGTTCGGTCTCGCCTACTTCACCGTCGGGCGCGCGTTCGCGCAGCCTGGCGAGCACGCCCATGCCTGGCGGATCGCCGCGAGCTGGTGAGCGCCTTCGCCTACGCAACGCACGTCTGGAACGAGCGAACGAGGCTCGGAAGCTCCCCGCGCGCACTGGCGTCTCACGTCGCGACCGTGTGGGGATCAGCGCGTTCGCGCTGGCACTCGCGCTCGCTCGCCGCGCAGAGAGCGCTCAGGCCCACCTGGTTGCTCGCGCTCGTGCTCTTTCCGGCGTTCACCGCGGTGTCGGCGTTCCTCGTCGCGCTCGGGGCGGCGGCCGTGCTCGATGCACGACGCGAACGCGGAAACGCGCCGAGCTGAGCGCACCCGTCGACGCTCCGCCCCTGTGGGACGATGGTCGTACGCTCGCCCCCGTTGCCGCGATCGGGCGCACGACGTGCAAGTCTCACGGGTACTCGTGCCGCGCGGATTGGTCGCGGAAGGAGGACTCATGCGCCGACCGCTCGCGTACGCACTGATGACCATCCCCGGCCTCGCGCTGGCGTGGGAACACGCGACGATCGCGCGCGCCGCGATGCATCGCCCGACGCCCATCGCGAGCGACCGTGCGGCGTCACGCGCCGAGAGCGACTCCATGCTCTGGATGGAGATGCGCAACGTCGACCTCCACATCAATCCGCGTAGCGCGATGCACGTGAGGTCGCTGCGCGGACAGGTGCTCACGAAGCCGGGCACGGTCGCCTGGCTCGACGATCCGGCGTCGTTCCGCATTCGCGCCACGAGCGGTGAGGTGGCGCTCGACGGCGACGCGATCTCGGGGCTGCTCAACGACGTGGCGTTCAACTATCCCGGCGCGCCGATCACGAACCTGCGCGTCACGATCGAGAATGGCAGCGTGGTGCAGCGCGGCACGCTGCACAAAGGGGTCGCCATGCCGTTCCAGATGTGGTCAGTCCCCTCGCTGCAGCTCGACGGACGCCTCAGGCTGCATCCGGACAAGCTGAAGATCCTTGGCGTGAACGGTCTCGCGCTGATGCATGCGCTGGGGCTCCACATGGACAGGATGATGGATCTCAGCAAGGCGCGCGGCGTGTCGGTGAAGGGCGACGACCTCTATCTCGAGCCGCTGGCGATCCTTCCCAATCCGGTGGTCGAAGGGCGATTGAAGTCGGTGCGCGTCGAGGGTCCGTACATGGTGCAGGAGTTCTTTCACGCGGCGGACGACACGCTGTTCGGCACCTTCGTGGTACCCGACAGCGGCTCGCACAACTTCGTCTACTTTCGCGGCGGCACGCTGCGCTTCGGCCGGCTGACGATGACCGACACCGATCTGCTGATTCACGACGCCGACGAGCGCGATCCGTTCGATCTCTACTTTCCCGAGTACAACAAGCAGCTCGTGGCCGGCCACACAGGCAACCTGCCGAACCTCGGCCTGCGGACGTGGATGGTGGACTACGGGAAGCTCGGCGGCCGTGAGAAGACCATCGCGCGGAGGTAGCCGCGCGATGCGACAGAGGCTGCGACGGATGACGCCCTTGCAGCGCGCCTGTCGGGACCCCAATTTCGCCCCACCTGAGCCCGGTGACCCGCCGGGTGTCGGCGCGCCGTCCGCGCGCTCCTCCCGCTTCATCTCCCCGTAGTCGCGTCTCGCCTTCTGTCCACGGAGTCGCGGCGCACTGAGGAAACCCCGCCGTGAGCGACGCCGCCACGCGCCTCTCGACCGCACTCGCCGACCGCTACCGGGTCGAGCGGGAGCTCGGTGCCGGTGGGATGGCCACCGTGTACCTCGCCGAGGACCTCAAGCATCACCGCCGCGTCGCGATCAAGGTGCTGCGGCCCGAGCTCGCGGCGGTGATCGGCGCGGACCGGTTCCTCCGTGAGATCGAGACGATCGCCGGTCTGCAGCACCCGCACGTCCTTGGACTCATCGACTCGGGCGAGGTGGCCGGCACGGCGTACTACGTCATGCCGTTCGTCGAGGGTGAATCGCTGCGCGACCGGCTCACGCGCGAGAAGCAGCTCCCGATCGGCGATGCCGTGCGGATCGCGACGGAGGTCGCGGGCGCGCTCGACTACGCGCACCGCCACGGCGTCATCCACCGCGACGTGAAGCCGGAGAACATCCTGCTGCACGACGGATCAGCGCTCGTCGCCGACTTCGGCATCGCGCTCGCGGCGAGCAAGGCGGGGGGCGAGCGGATGACCGAGACGGGGATGAGCCTCGGCACGCCGCAGTACATGAGCCCCGAGCAGGCGATGGGGGAGCGCGAGATCACCGCCGGCTCCGACATCTACGCGCTCGGCGCGACGACGTACGAGATGCTCGCCGGCTCGCCGCCGTTCACCGGACCGACCGCGCAGGCGATCGTGGCGAAGATCGTGGCGTCGGAGCCCGAGCCGCTGTCCGCGCTGCGCAAGACGGTGCCGCCGCATGTGGAGGATGCGGTGCTCACCGCGCTCGAGAAGGTGCCGGCCGATCGGTTCGTGACGGCGAGCGCGTTCGCGAGGGCGCTCGAGGGGACGGGTGCCGCGCCCGTGATGCGCACCGGGCGAACGCGGTCGGCGGTCGCGGCGTCGCGACGCCGGCGGGCGATCTGGCCCGCGACGGCCGTGCTGCTCGGTCTCGTCGCACTTGCGGGCTGGATCCGGCCCTGGTCCGACGAATCGAGCATCTCGGCTTCTCCGCCGACGCAGTTGGCGCTACTCGTCCCCGACTTCGGAGGCGCGAGTACGGGGCTGCAGCGCCAGATCGAGCTCACCCCCGACGGTTCGTCGCTGCTGTACGTCGCACTCGTCGACGGGACGACGCGCACGAAGCGGGTCGCGCTCGACGGAAGCGAGGCCCGGGTATTGGAAGGAGTCGAGCAGAATCATGCCGACTACTCCATCGCGCCCGATGGACGAACGTTCACGGCCTCGAACATCTCGACGGGCTCGATCTTCCGATATCCGATCGGGGGCGGGACGGGAAAACCCTTCCCGCGCGAGCTGTCGATCGGTCAACGAGGAGTCTGGGCGAGCGACGGTAGCTACTGGCTCGGCAGCAACTCGTCCGGACTGCCGGGCATCACCAGACTCTCCGCGGCAGACAGCGTGTCGCGTCCGATCGGTCGTGGGCACAGCGAGTTAAATCTCAGTCAGATTCTCCCGGGCGACCGAACGGCCCTCGCCGTGCGACAGCCGGTGGGTACGACCACCGGGCCGGTGGTGCTCCTGGACCTGCGCTCCGGCGAAACGAGCGTACTGCTCGACGAGGCCGTTATCGAGGCGCGCTACGCGGCGGGACATCTCGTGTACGTGCTCGGCGACGGCAGCCTTCACGCCGCTCCGCTCGACCTCGGAACGCGCCGCATCACTGCACCGCCGGTGACGCTCGCCACCGGCGTGACGCTCACCGGCGCGGGACAGGCTCAATTTTCCGTCGCCGCGAATGGAACGGTCGCGTTCCTGGTCGATGCGGGACGGACGCTCGGCCTGGCGGATCGCACGGGCGCGGGGCGCTCGGTGCTCCAGGAAGTACGCAACTACCACCATCCGCGGTTCTCCCCCGATGGCGCGCGCATCGCGGTCGACTTCAACGGGCCCGAGGGGAGAGACGTCTGGATCCTCACCATCGCCGACGGCACCTTCACGCGCGTCACCTTCGACCGTGACGGCCATGACGCGAGCTGGAGCCGGGATGGAAAGTCGCTCGCGTACACGTCGTTCCGCGGCGGCGCGCTCGGCGTGCATCGCATCCGGCCGGGGAGCACGCAGTCAGCCGACTCGCTGATCGCGACCCAGAGCCTCGCCTACACAGGCATCTGGCTGCGAGACGAGAGTGCGCTGTTGACGGTCGGGCAGAACCTGCGCCCCGAGTCGAACCTCGACATCGCGCTCAACCGCAACGGCGGTCGCGGTCCGGTTGAGCCGATCCTCGCCACGAAGTTCATCGAGCAGTACCCCGCGCTGTCGCACGACGAGCAGTGGCTCGCGTTCTCCTCCAACCAGTCCGGCCGCGAGGAGGTGTATCTGCGCCGCCTCCAGGGAGACGGCGAGCAGATCCAGGTGTCGGTCGGTGGCGGCACCGAACCGGTATGGAGCCCTGACGGGCGGGAACTGTTCTACAGAAGCGGCACCAATGCCGACGCGCGAGCGGAGCCCACCATGATGGCGGCGACGATCGCGACGGCGCCGGCGCTGGCCGTCACGTCGCGGAAGGCGCTCTTCCCGGCGGCGGGGATCGTGACCGCCAATCCGCACACGAATTACGACGTCTCGCCGGACGGGAAGAGCTTCGTGGTCATCCGCTCGAATCCGTCGACGCGAGTGATGGTGATCCAGAATCTCGCCGCGATGGTGGCGAACCGGCGAGCCGGAGGCCGCGGTCAATAGCGCATCATCGGTCGCAGCGTGCGATCGAAGAATTCGCGCAGCAGCTCCGACGTGCGCGTCAAGCCGTACGCCCCGTCGATGGGGCCGACGCGCATCCAGCGCTCTTTCGGCGTGACGAGCCACGCCGAGGCCAGCGCCGCGTCCTCGAAGTTCAGGTGACGCGTGCCGAGGATGACGACGCGCCTCGCTTCGCGCGCGCCGGCCGAGATGCGCAGCCAGTCGTCGGTGCGACGCTTCTCGCTCCGCTCCAGCCCCTGCCGAACGAGTGACATGTGCTCCGCGGAATTGCCGGGCGGCGCCTCGTCGATGCTCGGTGATTCGGAGCTGACGAGGAGCAGCGGCTGACGCGGACGGATGGCGACGACGTCGCCCATGGGATCACCGTCGATGTTCACCGCGGCTCGCACGCCGGAGTCGCGTGCGGCGAGCACGAGCGATGTGGTGCCGCCGAGGGAGTGGCCGAGTGTCCCGACTCTCGCAAGATCGACGCGGTCGTGGAGGAAGCTGCGCCGGTCGGCGACGAGGGCGCGCAGGCGGCGCAGCGCGAACAGGGCGTCCTCGTGCACGATCCTCTGGTCGGTGCCGATCCTTTCGCCGACGCCGAGCGTGCGCACCGTCTCGCGGCCATCGGGGAAGCACACGACATCCGCGAAGCCCGGAGGTGCGAGGCCGGCGACGACGTAACCATGGCTGGCGAGATCCTCGAGCAGGACGTTGTAGTCGCTGGCGAGCCAGCCGAGTCCGGGAGTGAAGAGCAGGAGGGGCAGCTTCGCGTCACCGATGAGGAGTGGTGCATCGGCCCGCGCGTGCACGCGCAGCTCTCCCGCCGCGCGGGCGACCGCGGGCCCGAGCTTCGCCGCGAGGCGCTCGATGCGTCTCGCTCCCCACCTCTCGTCGAGGATCGGTTCGCCGATGCTCGGAGACGAGGACTCGGCCGGATACCAGATCCAGAGGGCGAGCTCGCGCGAGCGAGCCGTGTCGACGGGATCTCGTCGCGACGAGTCGGTCCACACGAAGAAGCGCCGGCCGACCGCGTGCGGACCGGCGAGGGGCGGAGCTGTGATGGTGCGCTCTGGTGTGCTCGAGTCGACGAGCGCGCCGGCTCGCAGAGGGCTCTGCGCCCGCAGCGTCACTGTGGTCGTCAGCACCGCCAGCAAAGCAGCGAGAGAAGTCCTGACATGCCTCACGTCGTCCCTCCGATCATCGAGGAGCCTCGGCTCGTTTCGATGTGGAGGACACCAGTGACATGCGAATGGTTGATCGCCTCCTGTGCGATGTGAACCAGGTCGCCTGCGCCGAGTGATCTGCGGTATTTCCAGTCGGTGGCGGTCGTTGCATATTGGCCGCCGCTGAGTCTGGAACCTAGACCGAGCCGCTCTCCCTCCCGCGGCTCGCCCCCCACCGGAGGAAGCCGATGTCCGTCACGGTCACGTGCGAGTGCACGAACACGTTCTCGCTCAAGGACGAGTACGCGGGTCGCGTCGTGAAATGCCCCAACTGCGGCCGCTCGGTGCGCGCAGGGGACACGACGTTCACCCCTGAATCACAAGCGGATCCCGTGTTCGGCCGCGACGTCTTCCTCCTGCGCCAGCAGGCGCTCCGCATCAACGAGCGCTACGACGTCACCGATCAGGGGGGACAGCCGATCCTCTTCGTGGAGCGGCCGGCGCACTTCCTTCGCAACGTCGGCGCGATGCTCGCCGCCCTCGCCTCGGCGTTCGTGTGGCTGACGGTCATGACCGCGATCGCCGATGGCTTCGGGACCGGTGCGCTCGGCAACGTGTTCTCGATCATCGGCGTCGTCGGCATGATCCCGCTGCTCGCCGTCGTCGGCATGACGCTGAGCAAGAAGCGGCACGTCTCCTTCTTCACCGGTCAGGACAAGACCAATCGCGTGCTCGAAGTGCTCCAGGACAAGAAGATCGCCTTCATCAACGCGACGTACACCGTGCGCGATGCGCAGGGCACTCCGCTGGCGCTGTTCCGCAAGAACTACCTCTTCAACTTCTTCCGGCGGAAGTGGGAGGTGCAGACCCCCGACGGTCAGCTCCAGTGGGTGGCCCGCGAGGACTCGATCATCCTCTCGCTCGTGCGCCGCTTCGTGCCGCTCATGGGACTCATCCGCACGAACTTCATCTTCCAGCCAGCCGGCAGCGACAAGATATTGGCGGAGTTCAAGCGCAAGATGACGATCCTCGACCGCTACGTGCTCGATCTGTCCGCCGACCGCAATCGCACGCTCGACCGGCGCGTCGCGGTGGCACTCGCGGTGATGCTCGACACGGGGGAGCGCCGGTAGCGCCTGATGGAGCTGCCCCAGGACGAGGAGCCGCTCGCCATCACACCCGACATGCTCGCCGAGGAGCAGCCGGAAGAGCGAGTGGACTTCGAGCGCGGGATGTCCTACTGGTCACCGGGGACGCTCGCGCTGCTCGTCACCCTGGTCGCGGTATTCGGCTGGCAGCTCACATCCGGGGCGTTCGATTCACAGAACGCGCTGATCGACGCGGGCGCGCTCGTGCGCAGTCGCGTGATCGAGGGTGAGACATGGCGGCTGTTCAGCGCGACGGTGCTGCACGGCAGTGGCGATCACCTGTTCGGCAACTGCGTCGCGCTCTACATCCTCGGCATCGCCTGCGAGCACGCGCTCGGCGCCTGGCGTCTGCTCGTGCTGTATCTCGCGAGCGGACTGGCCGGATCGATCGCGAGCGTGCTCACCGGCCCTGGTCCGTCGGTGGGCGCATCGGGGGCGATCTGCGGGCTGATGGGCGGCGTGCTGGTCGTGCTCTTCCGGTACCGGCACGTCTACCACGTTCGGAACAAGGAGATCGCGTGGGTGCTCGCCGGTTGGGCGGCGTACACGATCTTCATCGGTGCGCTCGATCCGAGAATCGACAACTGGGCGCACCTGGGCGGCCTGCTCGGCGGGGCGGTGATCGCATTCGGGCTCCGGCCGCGCGTGACGCTGGCGGCATAGCGCACCGGCCTCGAGCGCTCCGGCCCCTGCGCGGTTGGACTGACGGCCGCCGGCGCGGCATACTGAGGGATCGGAACACCAGCCGGCACCCTCTACTCCGCGTCCTGGTGAAAGGCGCGGGAGGCGCGCGCGATGACGATCGACCTCACCGTGAACGGCCGGCGCCACCGCGTCGACGCCGATTCCGAGCGAACGCTGCTGAACGTGCTCCGCGAGGAGCTGTCGCTCACCGGAAGCAAGTACGGCTGCGGCGAGGGACAGTGCGGCGCGTGCACCGTGCTGCTCGACGGTAAGCCCGTCCGTTCCTGCCAGACGAAGCTCGCGAGCGTCCCGGGCAAGCCCGTGATCACGATCGAAGGGCTCGCGCGTGGCGACCGACTGCATCCGCTGCAGCAGGCCTTCATCGACGAGCAGGCGATGCAGTGCGGCTACTGCACCGCGGGGATGATCATGGCGGGGGTCGCGCTGCTGGAGCGTACACCGGCGCCGACCACCGACGACATCGTGCGCGCGATGAACGGCAACGTCTGCCGCTGCGGCACGTATCCGGAGATCGTCGCCGCCGTCAAGCGCGCCGCGTCGGTGCGGAGGCCGTCATGACGACGCGCCGCGAATTCCTCAAGCGCGCCGGCGGCGGGCTCGCCGTGTTCCTCGTCGCGCCGCGGCTCGAGCACGTCGAGTCGCTCGAGAGCGCGTTCGAATCGTGGAACGCGCAGACCACCGACCCGATCAGCGCCTGGCTCCACGTCGACGGGAAGGGGCAGGTGACCGTCTACACCGGCAAGGTCGAGTTCGGGCAGGGGATCCGCACCTCGCTCGCGCAGCACGTCGCCGAAGAGCTGCGCGCGCCGGTGGAGTCGATCCGGCTCGTGATGGGGGACACCGAGCTCACGCCGTTCGACATGGGCACCTTCGGGAGCCGCTCCACGCCGCAGATGGGAATGCAGCTCCGGCGTGCCGGCGCGTCGGCGCGCGAGCTGCTGATCGGACTCGCGGCCGAGCGGTGGAAGGTCGATCGCGCCGGCCTCGTCGCCGAGAACGGACAGGTCGTGGACACGCGCACGAAGCGCCCGATCGGATTCGGCGAGCTCACGGCCGGACGCAAGCTCACGGAGACGATCCGTGCCGACGTCGCTCCGAAACCGGCGACGGCGTGGACGATCGCGGGTAAGTCCCTTCCGAAGGTGGGCGCGCGCGAGATCGTCACCGGACGGCACGAGTACACGTCCGACATGCGGCTGCCGGGGATGCTCCACGGTCGCGTGCTTCGCACGTCCGGGACGAGCACCACGATCGCGGACGTCGACACGAAGGCGGCGAGCGCGATCAAAGGCGCGGTCGTCGTGCGCGACGGAACCTTCGTTGGTGTCGCCGCGCCGAGCATTGCCGTCGCGGGGCGCGCGCTCGCTGCGCTCGACGTGACGTACGGCGCGACGAGCATGAGGCGGCCGTCGTCCACCTCCGTCTTCGCTTACCTCAAGAGCACCGGCTCGGGCGGCGCGGGGCGCCAGGCCGGTGGCGAGGGCGGCGGAGCGAGTCAGCCGTTCGTGCTCGGCGACGCCGCCGGCGCGCTCGCGTACGCCGCCCTCAAGGTCGAGCGCACGTACACGGTGGCGTACATCGCGCACGTGCCGCTCGAGCCGCGCGCGGCGGTCGCGCAGTGGACGCGCGACGCCGAGGGCGACCGGGTCACGGTGTGGACGGGGACGCAGCGTCCGTTCGCCGTGCGCGACGAGGTCGCGCGCGAGCTGGGCGTGCCGCAGGCGCGCGTGCGCGTGATCGTTCCCGATACGGGGTCGGGTTACGGTGGCAAGCACACCGGCGAGGTCGCGGTGGAGGCGGCGCGTCTGGCGAAGGGCGCAGGCAAGCCGGTGAAGCTGGTGTGGTCGCGCGAAGAGGAGTTCCGCTGGGCCTACTTCCGCCCCGCCGGCGTGATCGACGTCGCCGCCGCCGTGCGCCCCGACGGCACTATCGCGGGATGGACATTTGACAACTACAACTCGGGACCTGCGGCGATCCGCCCGACGTACGCGATCGCCAACCAGCGCGTCACTTACCATCCGAGCGACTCTCCCCTCCGCCAGGGCTCGTACCGCGGTCTCGCCGCGACGGCCAACAACTTCGCGCGCGAGATGCACGTCGACGAGCTGGCGCGCGTGATCAAGGCGGATCCGCTCGCCTTCCGCCTGAAGAACCTGGAGGACGAGCGCATGCGGGCGGTGCTGCAGGCGGCCGCCGAACGGTTCGGGTGGGGCAAGCGTGTTGCGAGCGGCCGCGGCGTCGGCATCGCGTGCGGGTTCGACAAGGGCGGCTACATCGCGGCGTGCGCCGAGGTCGCCGCGGACGCCGCGAGCGGCGCGGTCCGGATCACGCGCGTCGTCGCAGCGTTCGACTGCGGCGCGGTGGTGAACCCGGCGGGGCTGCGGAGCCAGATCTCCGGCGGAATCATCCAGGGAATCGGCGGTGCGCTGTTCGAGGCGGTGGACTTCGAGGACGGCGTGGTGACGAACGCGAAGCTCGCGCAGTATCGGGTGCCCCGGTTCTCCGACGTGCCGGAGATCGAGGTGATCCTCGTGAATCGGAAGGATCTACCGTCGATGGGCGCGGGAGAGACGCCGATCATCGCGATCGCGCCGGCGGCCGGCGCGGCGATCTTCGACGCGACCGGCGTACGGCCGCTCTCACTCCCGATGGCGCGCGGCGGGCTCAAGGCATCGACCACGTAAGGCGCGCACGCAGCGCGGCACACCCTCTGCGCGTGGGGCTGCACACGTCAACAGCGAACCACGTGGAGGCAGCAATCATGGAAGACGAGCTACTTACGCACGAGCACATCGATGCCAAACGCAGGCAGACCGACATGCCGACGACCACCGCGGGTGCGCGACTCGACATCGCGGCGACGCGGACGGAGCTGTCCGAGACCATGGCCGAGCTCGGAGAGCGCGTGTCGAGCACCGTCGACGGCGTGAAGCGGAAGGTGGACGTCGCCGGCCTCGTGCGGCGGCACCCGTGGCCTGCACTGGCCGCCGCGGTCGTCGCCGGCATCGCGCTCAGCGCGTCGGGCGCCGATCGGAGCGCTGCGAGAGCGACGGCGCGAGCAGCGAAGC
>DATEOG010000028.1:0-9901 GCA_035274345.1 Gemmatimonadaceae bacterium | reverse complement strand
CGACGTCACGGAGACCGACGTCGCGGCGCTCGTGAACCTCGGCGTTCCTGCACGGATCGCCGACGCGCTCCGCTCGATCGTCGAGCCACAGCCGTACGCGTCCGCCGGCGAGGTCGTCGACGCGCCGAACGTCGCACGGATGGAGTCATACTACGACGAGTCGTACGCGCTCCCGCTCGGCTGGGGTTGGGGGTGGGGATACGCGATCCCGGTCGGCACGCGCTTCGGCCGCGGATTTCGGGACGCGAGACGCTTTGGCTACCACCGGCCTCCCATCGTGCGCGGTCACGACGGACGCCCGCGCGGACGCGGAGAGCAGGGAACAGGGCAGGGCGGAGTGCCACGCGGAGGCAGACGAGACGGCGCGCAAACCGGCGCGCAGCCCGTTGCGCCAACGGTCAGTGGGTCGAGCCGCCCGCCCGCCGGCGATCCACGTCACGCGACGCCGTCGCGGCCCTCGGGAGGAACCGTTCGGCTGGGAAAGCCGTGAGGTAGTTCGCTCGGCCCTACGACGTCTCGCCGAAGTACATGGCGAGTAGCTCGACGAGCGCCGCCGAGTATCGCTCCTGCCACTGCTCGGCGCTGAGGTCCGCGGGAGGGGGAGCGTCGGCCCACGCGCGCTTCAGCACGGAGACGAGGTGCTCCATCTGCATGTTTTCCGCGTGCGCCACGGCGCAGAGCGCCGTGAGTGCGGAGCGAGCCCGCTCGTTCCGCCGCGACGAGCGATCCACCAGCGCGGCCCGCAGCTCGATCTGCATCGCTGCTGTGCCGCGCGTCTCGACACCCGCGGTCGCGCTCACCGCGTGAACGCGTGGCGGCGTGCGACGGCGCTGGCTCGAGCGGTGCCGCACCTGGCGGACCGTCTCGAGCGCGCCAGTCACCGGACGACGCTTGCGATCGGCGATCGCGCGGGCCTTCGAGAGCCGCGCATCGAACCGCGTGCGGGCCTCCTCCGAGGACTGCGACTCGCGATAGCGCTCGAGAAGCTCGACCTCGTCGTCGTACCGCTTGAGCGTGCGATAGATGGAGGCGAGGCGTCCGCAGACCCATCCGGGCATCTCCGGTCGAGTGCGCAGGCTGGCCGCGAGCGCCTCCTCGAGCAACCGAGCCGCTGACTGCGGGTCTCCGTGACGTTGACTGAGCTCCGCCTCGCGCGCGTGCTCCGCGGCGGTCCCCGACAGATTCGACGACAGCGATCGATATCCAGGCATGTCCCGATCCAGCATTGCGAGTTCCGACTGACCGACGTCCTTACGGCTCAATCGCGCCGCTCATCCGCCGAGGATCCGCGCGTCTCGAAGAACACCTCGATGGAACTGCTGACGACTTCGCGCAAGACGTCTCCATCCCGATCGCCGAGCTGGCGCGCGCGCAGGTTCGCGAGCTG
Organism: Gemmatimonadaceae bacterium; assembly: GCA_035274345.1. GTDB lineage: Bacteria > Gemmatimonadota > Gemmatimonadetes > Gemmatimonadales > Gemmatimonadaceae > AG11. Next base: position 8,514 of record DATEOG010000028.1, on the reverse strand, counting down.
CGACCACCCCTGCTTGATTCCGATCAACAGCTCCTCGGCCCTCAGGTCCAGCCGGCGCGCTTCGATGCAGATCGTGTGAACGGCCCGTTGCAGGGCCGCGTCCTCCGCCGCGGTCGATGGGCGAGAGTGCATCCCCATCGCTGGCCGCGACTGCTCGAGCAGGGCTCGCTCCAGCTCTCGCTGGGCGATCTCGACCAGCGCCTGATACGACGGGAGGCGCAAGCTGTCGGGCGCTGCTTCGACAGAGGTCTCCGCCTCGGGCCATTTCTCGGCTGTCATCGTGGCCCCCAGGGTGAAGCGCGGCGTGGACCAGTAACGACTTTCTAATCAGATGTTTCCTGACGTTCAGGTAACTTACACCTCCTGGAGAATAATGCAAGTAAGTTATTGTATTTCAGCGAGTTAATGCGTGCGCTCCGTACGAAGACGTACATATACGGTCGCCCCGCACAGCTACTCCGATAGGTCGAGCAGCTCTTTGGCTCGTCGACTGATGATGGCGTAGCACCCGCACGCCGCGTCCTCGAGTCCCTCGCGGTCGAGGACCGTCACCTTTCCGCGCGTGTAGCGAATGAAGCCGGCCTTCTGGAGCGCGCCGGCGGCGATGGTGACGGCCGGGCGATGCACGCCGAGCATCTCGGCGAGGAACTGCTGCTTGAGCGGGATGACGTCGCCGTCGACGCGATCGTGGGTCATCAGCAGCCACCTCGCGCATCGCTCCTCCAGTGCGTGGAGGCGATTGCAGGCCGCATGCTGCGCCGTCTGATCGTAGAGCGCCAGCACGTAGCGATAGAGCAGCCGCTCGACGTTCGGTGCTTCGCGCATGACGGCGCGGAGGTTCGCGCCGCTCGTGCGGTACGCGTGACCCGGCACCTGAACGAAGGCGCGCGTCGGCATCGTCGTCGCGCGAAGCACGAGCGGCAGCCCGGACATTCCTTCGTTGCCGATCGTTCCCACCTCTACCGTGCCCTCGCGCATCTCGCTCACCAGCGAGATGACCCCGCTGATCGGGAAGTAGACGTGCGAGATCGGCTTGTTCGGCTCGTAGATGGGCATTCCGTCGACGAGGGGAACCGACTCGAGCACGGGCAGGAAGCGGTCGAGATCCTCGTCCTGGAGTGCGCCCAGGAGACGATTCCGACGGATTCCCTCACCCGGCGCGAGCGTGACTGTCTCGGAGGGAAGCGCGGTGTGATCGACGGTGCGAGTCATCGGGATTTGGGTGATTCCGGGACTCGAACAGGCATCGACCATACCAGATCGCTGTTTCGGTCGGGTGCTCCTGCGATCAGATCGATTGTCGCTGCTCTCCGAGGTCGCCGGCGTCGGTCTCCAGCCCGGGGCGAGCCGTGTCGGGGGTGTCGCGGCGAACGATCGTCGCGCCGGTCGCATTCATCTCCTCGCCGCAGTCGAGCGAGCGGATCCCGGCGCGCTTCGAATCGACGTCGTTCGCGTGCGTGAGTCGGGGATCGGTCTTACGGGGGGAGTTTCTCGGGCCCTGTCGCATGAGGGGGTCTGCCGGCAGATGGGGCGGGCGAAGGGCAGCAAAACCGCGTCCACTAAGGCAAGCGCCGAGGCTGCCAAAACCGATCAAACACCGAAGATAGTGGACGTAAAGATAGTACGCACGGCAAGTAAGTAGGTACTTGCATACGCAGATGTTTGCGCTAGGATGCGCTCCATGATCAGCCGAGAACGAATCCTGGAAGCCGCCGCCCGCGTGTACTCGAAGCATGGGTTCCGCGGCGCGACCACACGGCTCATCGCCGCCGAAGCCGGCGTCAACGAAGTCACGCTGTTCCGCACCTTCGGATCGAAGGGCGCGCTGCTCGAGGCCGTGCTCGACGAGAACGACACCGGCGACGACGTCAGCCCGCTCCCCGATCCGCCCGTCGATCCACAGCGCGAGCTCACCGAGTGGGTCGCGATGCACCTCGAGCGCATCCGACATCTGCGGCCGATGCTGATCCACGCCATCAGCGAGTACGAGGAGCGTCCGGAGGTGGCGGGCTTCGCCTGCCGCGGCCGCGTCGACGTGCACCATCACATCACCGAGTACGTCGAGCGGCTGCACAAGCTCGGGCTCGCCGATCGCGATGCCGATGTCGCCGCCGCCGTCACGATGCTCATCAGCTCCGTCATGAGCGATGCGATGGGTCGCCCGATGGCGCCGCACACGTTCCCGCCGCCCGACGAGGCGGGGCCCCGCTACGTGCGCTGCTTCCTGCGCATGATCGGCGCTCCCCTGTCTCGATAGTCGCCCCCTTTCGACCAAACCCACCGATGATCGTCAATCCGACCCGACCTGGCAGGACCAGTGCGCGCTTGTGCGCACTCGGCCTGCTGCTCGCGGTCTCCGCTCCCATGCTCGCCGCGGCGCAGCAGCCGGCCCCCGGTACCAGCCGCGGGCTCTCGCTCGACGACGCGATCCGCCTCGCCGCGCGGGAGAGCGAGGTGCTGCAGATTGCTCGCGCGGGAATCTCGCGCGCGACCGGCCAGGTTCACATCGCGCGCAGCCAGTATCTACCGCAGCTCGGCGGAAACCTCACCTATTCGCGCGCGCTCAAGTCGCAGTTCGAGGCGCTCGCCACCGGCGGCGGTCCCGATACGAGCACCACGCCTCAGCCGAAGTCGCTCTGCACTCCGCCGCTGCCGGAAAACCCGACCGCCGCGGATCGCGCGGCCGCCCTCGCGCAGGCCACGACGTGCGCCACCCCTGCGGGTCTCGACTTCAGCAGGGTCGGCTTCGGCGCGCGCAACTCGTGGAACTTCGGGATCTCCGCGTCGCAGCTCGTGTTCTCCGGCGGCCGCGTGCGCGGCCAGAACATGGCCGCCGCCGCATCGCGCCGGTCGGCCGAGGTGGAGTTCACCTCGCAGCGCGCGCAGCTCGCGCTCGACGTCACGCAGGCGTACTTCGACGCCGTCCTCGCCGACCGCCTCGTCGCGCTCGCCGACACCACGCTCTCGCAAACCGAGGAGCTGCTCCGGCAGACGTCGGTGGCTCGGCGCGTCGGCAACCAGAGCGAGTTCGAGCTGCTTCGCGCCACCGTGACGCGGGACAATCAGCGGCCGGTCAACATCGCCCGCCGCGGCGAGCGTGACATCGCGTATCTGCGGCTCAAGCAGCTGCTGAACCTCCCGCTCGACGCACCGCTGACGCTCACCACGCCGATCGACGAGCCGGCGACGATCACGCGCATCATCGCCGCGAACGCGTCGACCGGACCGGGCGCCCCCTTCGACGCGAAGCCGGTCGATCCGGAGGCACCCATGCAGCTCCCCGACACGTCGTCCACGTCGCGCGCCCCGGTGCGGCAGTCGCTCGAGGCCGTCCACGCGCAGGAAGGGCAGCTGCGCGTCGCGCGCGCGGATCGCTTTCCGACGCTCGCGCTGACTTCCGGCTATCAGCGTCTCTTCTTCCCCCAGAGCTTCTTCCTGTCGCTCAACCAGTTCTCCGAGAACTGGAACGTCGGCGGGTCGCTCTCGCTCTCGTTGTTCAGCGGCGGACGCGTGACGGGCAGCATCGAGCAGGCGCGCGCCAACCTCGACGAGGCGCGCGCACGCCTGCAGCAGGCGACAGAGCTCGCCGCCCTCGACACGCGCGTCGCGCTCAACCAGCTGCAGCAGGCGGAGGCCGCCTTCGCCGCGAGCCGCGGCACGGCGCAGCAGGCGGCGCGCGCGTACTCGATCGACGAGATCCGCTACCGCGAGGGAATCTCGACGCAGACGGACCTCAATCAGTCGCGACTGCTGCTGCAACAGGCCACGGCGAACCAGGCGCAGTCGGCGCGCGACCTCGCGGTGGCGCGCGCCCGCGTCACCCTGATTCGCGATCTGCCACTGAACACGCAGGCGCTCGGCACCGCGGGCGCGCGCGCGAACCTGCAGGAGCAGGTGCAGCAGCAGCAGGAACAGCAGCAGCCCACGCAACAGCAAGGATCACTGACATCCACCGCCGCCAACCCGAGCGGCGCAAGTCCATCAGGGAGCTTCCCGCAATGAGTCGACAGCACACGACGATCGCGCGCGCCACGCGCACGGCCGCAGCCCTCTTCACGGCGGCCACCGCCCTGTCGGCCGCAGCGTGCAAGAAGGGTGATGCCGACGCCGCACCGGCGAAGGTCGAGACGATGCTGGTCGGACCCGAGAACGTGACCGTGGTCCGCGCGGAGCAGATTCGCTCCGGTCCGGCGATCTCCGGTTCCCTGGCACCGGAGCGCTCGGCGACGATCCGCGCCGAGATGACCGGCTCGGTGGTGCAGGTGTACGCCGAGGCGGGCCAGCGCGTCGGCCGAGGGCAGCGTCTCGCGCAGCTCGAGGCGAACGTGCTGCAGGATCAGACGCTGTCGGCGCGTTCGGCGCTGGCCACGGCGCAGAGCACGTACGACCTCGCCAAGCGCGAGGTCGAACGCTCCGAAGCGCTCGAGAAGGCGGGCGCCATCGCCCAGCGACAGCTCGAGAGCGCGCGCAACCAGCTGCTCATCGCGCAGACGCAGCTCGCGACGGCGCGCGCGCAGTACGCGAACGCGTCGAGAGTGCTCGGCAAGGCGACGGTGCAGGCGCCGTTCAACGGCGTCGTCGCGCAGCGCCAGGCCAACGCGGGCGACGTCGTGTCTCCTGGCACGGCGCTGTTCACGGTGGTCGATCCGGCGAGCATGCAGCTCGAGGCGTCGGTACCCGCGGAAGCGCTTGGCCAGGTGCGCGTCGCCATGCCGATCGAGTTCAGCGTGAACGGCTATCCGAACCGCACCTTCACCGGCCGGATCACACGCGTCAGCCCCGTGGCCGACCCGGCGACGCGGCAGGTGAAGATCACCGCGGCCATCCCGAACGCCGGCAACACGCTCGTCGGCGGCCTGTTCGCGGAAGGTAGGGTGTCGAGCGAAGCGCGGACGGCGCCGATGGTGGCGATGGCCGCGGTCGACGAGCGCGGTCTGCGGCCGACGGTCGTGCGCCTCAAGAACGGGAAGATCGAGAAGGTCGATGTGGGGCTCGGGATCCGCGACGCGGCGGCAGAGACGGTCGAGATCACGTCCGGGCTCGCGCCAGGTGACACCGTGCTGCTCGGCGCCGCGCGTGGTATCTCGCCCGGCACGCCGGTCAAGGTCTCCGCGCCCACCGACGTCAAGAAGTAATCATCGGGTCTGCGACCCCTACAGGGACACGCGTCAATGTTCATATCGGATTTCGCGATCAAGAAGCCGCTCGTCACCACGGTGGCGATGCTGACGCTCGCCGTGTTCGGACTGTTCGCGCTGCTCAAGCTCAAGACCGACGAGTTCCCGGACGTCGCTCCACCAGTCGTGACCGTGGGGATTCCCTATCCGGGTGCCTCGCCCGACGGCGTGGCGAAGGAGATCCTCGATCCGATCGAGGAGCAGATCGCCTCGATCACCGGCGTGAAGCACGTCAGCGGCAAGGCGTACGACGGTTACGGCTTCATCATGGTCGAGTTCCAGTTCGGAAAGGACCTCGCCGAGGCGACCCAGGATCTGCGCGACGCGATCTCCGCGAAGCGCGCCGATCTGCCGCTCGAGATGAAGGAGCCGATCATCAAGAAGTTCAACGACACCGATCGGCCGATCGTGTCGCTCGCGCTGAGCAGCAGCACGCTCTCACAGTCCGAGCTGTCCCGGCTGGCGGATCCGTCCATCACGCGCGAGCTGCGGTCGATCCCCGGCGTGGCCGAGGTGCTGGTGAGCGGCAAGGTCGAGCGTGAGCTGACGGTGGAGCTCATTCCGTCGCGCATGCAGTCGGCCGGCGTGAGCGTCGGACAGGTAGTTCAGGCGATTCAGCTCCAGAACCTCGCCGCCCCGGTGGGCCGAGTGACGGGCGATCTCGACGAGCGCTCGATCCGGCTCAAGGGCCGTCTCGAGAACGTGCAGGAGTTCACGCAGCTCGTCGTCGCGGAGCGCAATGGACAGCTCACTCGTCTCGGCGACATCGCCACCGTGCGCGACGGCACCGAGGAGCCCCGCACGCTCGCGCTGTTCAACGATCAGGAAGCCGTCGGTCTCGACATCAAGAAGGCCAAGGGCTACAGCACCACGGACGTCAGTGACCAGATCCGCGCTCGCGTGGTGCAGCTCCAGACGACGCTGCCGAAGGGGACGAAGCTCGAGCTCGTGAAGGACGCCGGGACGCGTGTCACGACGGCGGTGAACAACGTCGAGGAGGCGCTGATCGAGGGCGCGATCCTCACCGTGCTCGTCGTCTTCCTCTTCCTCAACTCGTGGCGGTCGACCGTCATCACCGGCCTCGCGCTGCCGGTCTCGGTGCTGGCGAGCTTCATCGCCGTGTACGTGCTGGGGTTCAAGCTGGAGACGATGTCGCTGCTCGGCCTGTCGCTGGCGATCGGCATCCTGATCGACGACGCGATCGTCGTGCGCGAGAACATCGTCCGCCACGTGGAGATGGGGAAAGATCACTACACCGCATCGCGTGAGGGCACCGACGAGATCGGCCTCGCCGTCGCGGCGACGACGTTCTCGATCCTCGCGGTGTTCGTGCCGATCGGCTTCATGCCTGGCGTCGGTGGGCAGTGGTTCAAGCCTTTCGCGCTCACGATCGCGTGCTCGGTGCTCGTGTCGCTGTTCGTCTCCTTCTCGCTGGACCCGATGTTGTCGGCGTACTGGGCCGACCCGCACGTGCCGGAGAACAAGAAGGCCTGGATCACCAAGAAGCTCGACAGCTTCAACCACTGGTTCAACCGCCAGGCGCACAACTATCGCGGCGTCATCGCGTGGGCGCTCGATCACCGCGCGGCGATGGCGGCGCTGGCGATCGGAACGTTCTTCGCGTCGTTCACGGTGTTCAGCGGCGGGCTCACCGGACTGGCCATCGCCTTCGTCGGCGTCGGTCTCCTCGTGTACGCGCTCACACACAAGAGCATTCACGTCGTGGGCAGGCTGGGTATCGGACTGCTCGGCGTAGCGATCTTCGGTGTCCAGTTCATGGCCCCGGCCGTGACGGCGCAGTTCATCGCGCCGGCGCGCACCGTCGGCGTGGGCTTCTTCCCCGACGATGACCGCTCCGAGTTCATCGTCAATCTCGAGACGCCGCCGGGGTCGAACATGGCCTACACGCGGCTCAAGGCCATGGAGGCGGCGCGCATCACGCGCGCGCACCCCGAGGTGCGCTACACGTACACCACGCTTGGCGGCGGCGCATCGGGGACGGTGGACGAGGGCAACATCTACGTTCGTCTCACGCCGATGGACCAGCGCAAGCGGAGCGCCGAGCAGATGGCGCAAGTGCTGCGCGACGAGATGAAGAACGTGGCGGGGGTGAAGCTCTCGGTGTTCACCAACGACTTCGCCGGCGGGCGCAAGCAGCTGCAGTTCCAGCTCAAGGGGAACGACATCGTCGCGCTCAATCAGGCGGCGGAGCAGGTCGAGCAGATCGTGCTCAGCACGCCCGGCGCCGTGGACGTGAGCCTGTCCACCAAGGGGCAGAAGCCGGAGCTCGAGGTGGACCTCAATCGCGGTGTCGCCGGCTCGCTCGGTGTGACGGTGGGGCAGGTGGCGCAGGCGCTGCGGCCGGCGTTCGCGGGGATCGACGCGGGCGATTGGGAGGATCCCTCCGGCGAGATGCGCGACGTCGAGGTGCGGCTCGTCCCCGAGTCGCGCCGCAATGCCGATGACCTCCACCAGCTGCCGCTCGTGGTGATGAGTCCCAACGGTGCGCCGACGACGATGCCGCTCGGTCAGGTGGCGACGATCAAGCCCGGCATCGGGCCGGCCATCATCGATCACCTGGATCGGGATCTCGTCGTCTCCGTCGAGGCCAACAACTCCGGTCGTGCGACGGGCGACGTGACGAACGACGTGGTTGCACGCGTCGCGAAGATCACCTTGCCGCCTGGTGTACGGTTTGGACTCGGGGGAGATTCGCAGGCGCAGAACGAGGTGTTCGGCCAGATCTTCACCGCGCTGTTCATCGCGGTCGGCCTGATGTACCTGATCCTCGTCGTGCAGTTCGGCAGCTTCCTCGACCCGCTGGCGATCCTGATGTCGCTGCCGCTGTCGCTCATCGGGGTATTGCTCGCGCTGGCCATCACGAAGAACACGATCAACATCATGTCGCTCATCGGCGTGATCCTGCTCATGGGGATCGTGGCCAAGAACGCGATCCTGCTGATCGATTTCGCGAAGTGGGCGCGTGAGAAGGAGGGGATGCCGCTGCGCGAGGCGCTGATCGAGGCGGGCGCGATCCGACTGCGTCCGATCCTCATGACGACGTTCGCGCTCATCGCCGGCATGGTGCCGGTGGCGCTCGGCGGCGGCGAGGGCGCGCAGTTCCGCGCACCGCTCGGCGTGGCGATCATCGGCGGTGTGCTCACGAGCACCATGCTCACGCTGCTCGTGATCCCGACATTCTACGAAGTGATGGACGAAAGCCGCCGCTGGCTGGCGCGGAAGTTCGGCTTCACCCCGCCGATGACGGCGGAGCATCCCATCCCACGCGGCTCGCACGGCCACGCCGTGCCGGCGATGGGCGACGACTGAGCGGCGG
>DATEOG010000027.1:0-9308 GCA_035274345.1 Gemmatimonadaceae bacterium | reverse complement strand
CACATCGATGTCGGGCCTGCAGCCACAAAAAGCCGATGCGGGCCCGATAGAGAGCCCGTAACAGTAAAGGAGCGATGGTCGCCTTAGGTATGCAGCCTAGAGGGCCATTAGGAGGCCTGGATGCGCACGGAAAGATCCGCTGGATTTCCGGAGCAGTTCAAATGCTCTTCAGGCTCCTGAGCGCGGACCATGGACTGCGGATCGCGGACTGCGGACTGCGGCCCCCCGGACCCCCGTCACCTCAACGACACCAGCCTCCACCCTGCGCCGTCCCGCCGCAGCGTTGCCGCGAAGCTCACGCCCTGACGCTCGGCGCGGCCCGATGAGCTCTCGTACTGGTAGCTTCCGGTCACACGTGCCTCCGCCGCCGAGGCAGTGCCGTCGACGCTCGCAACGCGGAAGGTGACGTCGATCTTCCGCGCCGATTCGAAGAACTGCTCGAAGCCGCGCTGCTGATCCGCCGTCAGGCCCGGATAGACGCGGCGAATAGCCGAGACGTCGCGCGACTCGATCGCGCGTGCGTACGACTCGAACACCGGCGCGACGTCGGCCGCCGTGGGCGGCGCCGGAGCAGCGGGCGAGGTCTCGAGTGGTGTCTGCGGCGGCGTCGGTACCGGCCGCGGCGCGACGATGCCCTGCTGCACCGTTGGCGGTGTGACCTGAGGCTGCGGATTCGTCCCGGGCGGCGCGACGGCGACCGTCTTCGTCGCCGGCTCGCTCGTGGCCGGAGTCGGCCGTGCCGCCGGCGTGCTGGGCGGTCGTGTCGTGCTCGTCGCGGCGCGGCTCGACCCTGCGGGATTCGTGGCGCGTGCGACGCGATCGTTCCGCGCGGGCGGCTCCGGTTTGGGTGCAGGTCGCTCGACGCGCTGCGGCGCAGGCTCCGGTGCCGGAGGTCGACTCGCGCTGTCGACGCGTGTCGCGGGTGCAGGAACGGGGGCGGCCGCGACCGGCCCCGTTGGAGCAATCGGCGTCGAGTCCAGTCTGGCCGCGGTCGACGGCGCGCCGCTCACCGCTGTCGATGCAGGCCTGTCGCTCTTCCCGAGCTGCGACCACGCGAGGGCGACGAGCGCGATCGTCACGAGCACGCCGCCGGCGAACAGCTCGCGTCGCACGGTTCGCACGCGCGCGGCCTGCTTCGACTTGCGGATCGCGTGCTCCACCGTCGCGCTCAGCGAGACGGACGATGGATACGACGGCCCGCTCAGCATCGCGCGCACGCCGGTCAGATCGTTCGCCATTTCGAGCGCGCTCTGATAGCGCTGCAGCGCGTCCTTCGCCATCGCCTTCTCGACGATGTGGTCGAGCGCCGTCGGCAGCCCGGGCATCGCGTCGCGAATCGGTGCCGGCTTCTCCGTCAGGATCTTGTAGAACAGCCCCTGCAGCGTCTGCGAGTCGAACGGCTTGCATCCCGTCAGCAGCTCGTAGAGCACCGCGCCCACAGCGAAGACGTCCGTCGCCGGGGTCGACTTCCCGCCGGTGATCTGCTCGGGAGACATGTACACCGGCGTGCCGAGCGACGCACCCGTGCTCGTGAGCTTCGACGACGTGAGGTGCGCCACGCCGAAGTCCATCAGCTTGGCGCGTCCATCCTCGGCGATCCGGATGTTGGCCGGCTTGACGTCGCGGTGGACGATACCGCGCTTGTGCGCGTAGGCCAGCCCCGAGAGGATGTCGATGGCGATGTCCAGCTTCTCCTGCAACGAGAGCGGCTCGTGCTCCCGCATGAGCGCCTCGAGGTCCGCTCCCTGGACGAACTCCATCGCGATGTAGAGGTGTCCATCCACCTCCCCGAGGTCGTAGATGCTGACGACGTTCGGGTGCTGGAGCGAGGCGGCGGCCTGCGCCTCGCGCAGAAACCTCGTCCGGAGCTCGTCCTGCCGTGCGATCGCGTCGTTCATAACCTTTACAGCGACCGTCCGGTCGAGCACGGAATCGCGCGCCTTGTAGACGACGCCCATCGCACCCTCGCCGACGAGCTCGAGGATGTGGTATTTCCCGATGTCCGGGACTTTGAGCGGTTCCTGCATGCGGCGCGAGCTCGGCGAAGTGCGTTCGGGGGGTGCCGAATATTTCTCTCGGAGCGCCGAACAGCAACCGGGCCCGCCGAACTGGCCGGGCCCGGTTGGACGCGTGTGAGCCTGCGGCTACGACGCGCTCATTTTCGGTGCAACAGGAACGGTCCGGCCGTGACCGCCGCCTGCAAGGGACCACTGGCGTTCGAGCCCGTCGTCTGCAGCGAGCCTTCGAGCTGACCGTCGCGCTCGTTCAGCTCGATGGTCACGCCCCCGCGCTGGACATCGTCCGCCACGATCACCTGTCCCTTGAGGTATCCCTGGACGACCAGCTGGGACCTTCTCGCGATCGTACGCATCACGAGCCCCGCATTCTCGCGAAGACTCGCGTGCGTCAGCTCGGCATCGCCCACCCGCCCGCGCACGCGCAGCTCGTCATCGCTGACGCGGCCACGAACACGCTTGGGGTCGATCGTGAGCTCGATGACGAGCGTGCGCTGCGTGGTCCAATCCACCTTGACGTCCGCAGTTCCTTGCCAGGTGCCCGCGAGCGCGACGGACGGCGCGTCTGCCGGGGCGACCGACGGCGTGCTCCAGGCCGCGAGGACGAACGATGGGATCACGAATGCCAGTACTTTGCGCGACGAACGCATGGGAGCCTCCCGAGAGAGAACGATTCGAGGATCGTCCCGGGACACCCGCGCGAGCCATTAGTCCTTCGGCCGTTAGTCCTTCGGCCGACAGTGGCGTCAGCTGCGTTCGACGCGCACGAGATACCACGTCGTGACCGGCGCGCCGATCGGAAGCACCCATCCCGCCGGCGTGCGCCGCGCGACGATCGGCGTACCGATCGCCTTTCCCGCTCCGTCGAGCGCGACGGCAGAAACGCGTCGAACGCGACCGGAGAGTCCGCGCAGCGTCACCGTTCCCGTCACCGGCTCGATCAACGACGGTGCGCTCCCCTGCTGCGCAGTGCGCGTTCGGTCGGCGTTCCACTGCAGCCCGGTGTTCGTCACGCGTGAGCCCGCCGTCAGCAGCAGGCGGCCCGAAGCCGAGATCGGCTTCTCGTCGATGGCGGAAAGCACGATGGCGGCGAACTCATTGCGAACGTCCGCCGCGAGGTTCTTCACCGCCGGCCGATGCGCCTTCACGAACCCGATCAGCGCCTGCGTGCGGTCGGTCTCTTCCGTGACGAGCCCGTGCGCGTCGGCCGTGGTGCGCCACGTCAGCTCTCGCGTGTCGCTCACGATCGTCGTCGTGTCGACCGCGGCATACGTCGCCGTCGCCGCGCCGTCGAGCGAGCCAATCCGGACGCCGTGCATCAGCGAAAGCGCGAGCGGGAATCCCGGCGTGAAGTACGGCTGTTCCGTGCGCGCGAGCCGCCGGCTCTCGAACGCCTGATCTCGCGCGTAGCTCCGCGTCACCGTCTCGCGCGCGGGTCGTACGTCGCCGCGCAGGAATGCCAGCGCACCCGTCGCCATCTGCGTCATCCGCACCGGATCGAGCGAGATGTCGAACGGATCGCCCACGTACGACTTCCAGGCGGGGTCGCGCTTCGGCTCGAAGGTGTAGACCATGATCGCGTCCCAGTCCTGGAACGCACCGTACGCCGCCACGATCGGGATTCCCTCCGCCGCCCACTCGTTGGGAAACGGGTGATTGAACTCGCTCACCGTGTAGGGCTTCCCCGCCACCGCCGTCCGCGAGAGCTGCACGACGGTGGAGCGCAGCGGATCGTTTACCATCGGCGTGTTTACCGGCGGCGGCGACCCCGGATGCTGCCAGTACACGTGCCCGTCGACGATATCGAGCTTCGACAGCGCCATCAGCATCGGGTAGCTCGAGCTCGAGTGCCCGTGGTCGGCGGTCGCGGTGATCGGCACGCGCACACCGAGCGAGTCGCGCAGATAGCTCGCCATGCCCGTGTAGAAGCGGGACTCGACGTCGACGATGAACCGCGACTCGGCGAAGAACCGCTCCTTCGGTGCCGCGCCGACCTCGGGACCCTTGAGCCTCGGTATCGGCGCGTCGGCGGCGACGCCCGTGATCTCCCGCAGCCTCGCCAGCTCGGCGGCCGAAAGGTTCTTCGCGAGCCATTCGTTGTAGAGCGTCGTCAGCTGGGTGTCATAGAATGGCGTCGCCGAGAAGCCGACCCACACGGCGTTCTCGTTGAGGATCTCGACGATCGCCATCGCCGGCTCGTCGCGATACGCGAGTCCCGTGTACGGGTTCACGTGCGTGAGCAGCATCCGCGCGTACTCCTTCTGCAGCGCGATGAGCCGCGGGTCGTACAGCGTCATCCCCTTCGCCCAGCGAATGCGCTCGAAGTCCGGCACGCTGTCGCCCGCGCGGTACGACCGGCCGACGTTGAGGTTCAGATCGACGTAGATCCCGCGCTTCTTGAGCTCGGCCACGAGGAAGTCCAACCGGTCGAGCTGCTGCGCGTCGAAGTGACGGCTGTCGCTCCCCGCCGCGATGATTCCGCGCGGCGCGTCGAGGTCCAGGAAGTGGAGCCGAACGCAGTTGATCCCGTAGCGCGCGAGCGTGCTCGCCCACATCGGTGCATCCTCCTTGGTCGGCAGCAGCACTGACCCGCGCGACCAGTCCGTGAGATGCACGCCCCACAGGCGGAGGCGCGCGCCGTCGCCCCGTACGAGGTGGCCATCCCGCACGCGCGCGAACCCGTGCTTCCCGGCCGGCTTGTCGAGCAGGAACGACAGGTCGAGTGACGAGGAGTCCGCCGACCGGTGCTCCATGGTGAAGGGTGCGAACAGGCTGTCGCTGCGCTGCGACCGTGCCTGGGTGGGCAGGCAGACCGCGGCGAGGGTCACGCATGCGAGACGGAGGGAAAGACGCATGGCTCGATGGCAGGCGGCGATGAGGTCGGGACAGTCTGTCGGACGAGCTCGCACGAACGTCTGTGTACGCCGGCGGTCGACCGAGCGTTGCCCGATCCGCTGGAACGGGGAATGCATAAGTCAAAAAAACTCTTGACTAATTTCACCGGCTGACCGAGCGTGCCGATCGTCCGCGGACGTCGCCGTTCGCGCCTCGTACTCCGGTCCATTCCGAGGTGAGTGATGCGTCACATCACGATTGTCTTCGCCTTCGCCTGTCTCCTGAGCGCATGCGCCCAGGAGGCCCCCGCGGTCCCCGTGGGGCCGCTGCCCCAGGACGTCAGCCTCGCCGCGAACGGCGAGCACGGAAAACCCGGCGCCAACGCCGACGGCAAGTCGATCTTCCGCTTCGACACCTTCGGCGACGAGACCTTCTGGACCGACACACTGCGCATGCACGAGGTCATACGGACCTCGGTCAGCCCGAAGACCGCGCTCTCCGTCGGTCTCAAGGTGGACGCCGACGCGCTCCCGGCGGCGGTGAAGGCGGGGATCCTGAACGGCTCGATCCCGCTCGATTCACCGTCCACCACGGTCACGCTGCTCAAGCTGGGCGCGGTGGTCGGCGTCGTCGGCCAGGTGGATGCGCAGAACACGCTTCAGCGCGTCGGGATCACCTGCGCGTTCTGCCATTCGACGGTCGACAACTCGTTCAACACCGGCATCGGTCGACGGCTCGACGGCTGGCCGAACCGTGATCTCAACGTCGGCGCCATCGTCTCGCTCTCGCCGGCGCTGACACCGGCGCAGAAAGCCGTGTACGGCTCGTGGGGCCCGGGGATGTACGATCCCCGCTTCAACATCGACGGCAAGAACCTGCCGGTCGTGATCCCGCCGGCGTTCGGCCTGCGCCACGTCGCCAAGGAGATCTATACCGGCGACGGTCCGGTGTCGTACTGGAACGCCTACGTCGCCATCACCCAGATGCACGGGCACGGCCATTTCGTCGACCCGCGCATCGGCGTCGACAAGAACAACACGCCCCCCGACCTCGTGACGTCGAAGCTCGCCGCGTTGCGCGAGTACCAGTTCAGTCTGGACGCACCGGCTCCGGTCGCGAGCAACTACGACGTGGCCGCCGCGCGCCGCGGCAAGGCGGTGTTCAACGGGGCGGCGCGCTGCTCGCGCTGCCACCAGGCCGGCTCGCTCAGCGACGTCAACCGGGGCGTTCTGCACACGGCGAGCGAAGTCGGGCAGGATTCGGCGTACGCGGCGCGGAGCGCGACGAAGCTGTACCGCACGACGCCGCTCCGCGGACTCTGGCACCCGCCGCAGCTGAAGGGCCCGTACTTCCACGACGGCAAAGCCAAGACGCTGGAGGCGGCGGTCGCGCACTACGTGACGCTGTTCAAGCTCCCGCTCAACGACGGGCAGAAGCGTGATCTCGTCGAGTATTTGAAGACTTTGTAGGGGGTCCGCAGTCCGCAATCCGCTATCCGCAATCCGCAATCCGCAGTCCGCAGTCCGCAGTCCGCAATCCGCAATCCGCAATCCGCAATCCGGGCACATGAGGGTCAGTCTCCTTGAAAAACGCTTATGGCCGTCGGCGTTTTTCCAAGGAGTCTGACCCCGTTCGTTTCTACCGCTGCACTGGCTGCGTTCGGCGCCGTGGCGAGCAACCTGCGACGGCTGGGGGGAGTACGCAGCGGCAGGCGGCGGCCGCTCGAAACTCATTGGTCGGTTGGAGTTGCGTCGCCCGGCCCGCTGCGCTGTGCCGCACGTCACCGCCGAGTTCGGCGGCCCGGGTGGGTAATTGAGTCGGCGGGCGGCCGGCTCGATCGGCGCGCACTTCCCGGCAACTCTCACGTCGAGGTCACCGTGTCACGCACTCGTCTCGTCGCTCCGTTCGCGCTCGCCACGCTGGCGTTGCTCGCCGCGTGCGATACGCGCGTCGTCACCGAGCCCGTGTATCAGCCGCAGGTCATCAACGTGAAGAACGACTTCGCGTACCAGGTCACCGGCCTCGAGGAGTTCTCGAGCGACGTCGTCTATGCGTGGGAGAGCGACGGCCGGCCCGCGAGCGTTCTGCAGTCGCCCCAGGTGCTCACCGGCGCGGCGACACTGTTCATCGCCGACGGCGCGGGTGTGCAGGTCTATCAGCGCTCGCTCGGTGAGAACGGCACCTTTACGACGGCGCCGGGGACCGCGGGGACCTGGACGGTCCGGCTCAAGTTCCAGGAGGCCACGGGCTCGGCGACCTTCCATCTGACGAAGCCGACGGTCGCGACGCCGTAGAGGCCCCGCGTCGGTCCAGGAACGAGCGACGGCCCCCTCGCGGGGGCCGTCGTGCGTATGCCTCCTGCCCGCGACTACCTCGCCATCGGCACGATACACTCCCAGCGCCTCGTCACCTCGCATCCCTGCAGCACGGTCGCGTCCCTGAACGCGACGACGATCGCGCGCGTCGCGCCGCGCCGGAGCTGCCACCGCGGATGCTCCGCGAGCACGGCGCGCGCGACGTCCGCCGTGCGCAACGCGAACTCCACCTGCTGCGCCTCCGGCCACTGCACCGCGCCGAGCCGGCGGAAGGTGATCACCGTGCGCCCGTTGACGATCCGGCAGTCGGGCGATTCATCGACGCGCAGGCCGCGAGCGACGGCGTCGCCCACTGAGCGGAAGGAGAAAACCTCGAAGGGAAGTGGGCTCACGCGCCGGCAAATATCGCGTTGGCGCACCGTTGGACGCCAGGCTACAATTGGGTCCCCAACGACGACTCACCCGAATTCCGACATCGAGAATGGCCAACCGATCCGAAGTCCTCGCGCAACGCCTCGAGGAGGGGGCCCGCCAGCTCGCCGATCTCGCACGCTCCCTCTCCGACGAGCAATGGCAGCTCCGCGTTCCGCACGACAACCGGAAGATCGGCGTGATCGTGCATCACGTCGGCACGATGTACCCGATCGAGATCACCCTCGCACAGCAGCTGGCCAGGGGGGAAGCGGTCGAAGGCGTCACCTGGGCCAAGGTGCACGAGATGAACGCCGACCATGCGCGAAGCTTCGACGGCGTCACGAAGCAGGAGGCGCTGGACCTGCTGCAGAAGAACAGCACCGCCGCCGCCGCCGCCGTACGCGCATTGGGTGACCAGCAGCTCGACTCGGCCGCCGGGCTCTCGCTCAACTCCGACGGTCCGCGCACGTGCCAGTTCATGCTGGAGGACCACGCCGTGGGGCACGCGTGGCATCACCTTCTGAAGATCCGGGGCGCGCTGGGACGCAGCGAGCGCTAGGCGGTGCGCGGAGCTACCGCCCGAAGGCCATCGGTGCGGACGCCGCGAGCCGCTCGAAGCGCGCGTCGCCTCTCAACGGAGCGAACGTCGGGTCGATCCTGAGCCAGGCCGGCGACAGATAGTACGGCATCGCGAGCAACTGCTCGAGAAGATCCATCGCCTTCGCGCGGTCGCCGACCATCATGTAGATCCGAGCCAGCTGATGCTGCGCGTAGGGGCCGTTGGTGGCAGTCCATCGCTGGCGCTGCAGCGTGAAGCCACGAGTGCCCGCAGCCACCGCGTCCGGCGCCCGGCCGAGCGCGGCCAGCGCAAGACCGCGCACGAGATGGCGCTGTGCATCGTCGGGCGCGCTCCGGAGCTGCTCGTCGACCGCCACGAGCGTGCTCTCGGCATACGCACGGGTGCGCGCCGCGTCGCCACGGAGCGCGTAGGTCTGTGCCAGCGCCCACGCCCACGACATGCGGTCGCCGTCGAAGGTGTCCGGACCGAGTGCGAGGAGGCGACGCTGCTCGGCATCGTCGAGCAGCCACGGCAGGTCGTAGTACATCGACACCGCGGCAGCGAGCAGGTTGCGGTCGGCGCTCGGCGGGACGGCCGCGAGCACGCGCCGCGCGTCCGCGAGATCGCCGCGCGCGAGCGAGATCATCGCGCGGCCTTCGATGATCTCCGAGACGTCGGGCGCGAGCGCCAAAGCGCGGTCGGCGGCGTCGCGCGCCTCGTCGTACTGCCTCGCCCACAGCAGTGCGTCGGCCAGCAGGTGCACGGTCGTCGCGTTGCGCGGATCGCGCTCGGCCGCCGCGCGCATGTGGCGCAGCGCCTCGTCCATTCGTCCCTGCTGCCGCTCCGAGATGGCCAGTGGTCGAAGGAGCTCGGGGTCGCCGGGCGAGAGCGCCTGCGCGCGCTTCGCCGCCTCGAGTGCGCCGACCGGATTCTGCTCCACCAGGTTGAGATACGTCGCGAGCGCGCCGTATCCGGTGCCCTGCTGCGGCGCGAGCGCGAGTGCGCGGTCGGCGGACAGCTTCGCCTCGCGCGCCAGCTCGGGATCCGGTACACCGTTCGAGTACAGGATCGCGGCGACGCGTGAACGCTCGACCCAGGCGAGGGCGAACGACGAATCCAGTGCCACCGCCTGACGGAAGTAGCGAAGCCGGCGTCGCAGGTCCACCGGGT
>DATEOG010000026.1:0-3648 GCA_035274345.1 Gemmatimonadaceae bacterium | reverse complement strand
ACCACGCCCCCGGCTCAGCGGACGGTCGCGCGCATCACCCGTGAGGGCTGCGGGGACCGTCGCGCTCGACCGTTTCGACGTGCTCGTTCCTCGCCCGCACAACGAGCGGGGTGCAGGACCGTACCAGCAAGCCACGCGCCCTTCCGCGGACGGTGGCTCGGATCACCCGGGACGGCTCGGGCAGAGCGTCGCGCTCGTCCGCTTCGACACGCTCGTTCCTCACGCGCTCACCGACCGGGCGTGGACCGAACCAGCAGGCACGCGCCCGCTCAGCGGACGGTGGCGCGGATCACCCGGGACGGTTCGGGGAGGAGCCCCTCGCCGATGACCTCGACGCGGGGGTTCGTCACCTTGAACTTGCGGAGCTGCTTCTCAGCGGCGTCGATCTCATTGGTGGCGCTCGTTCCCTTGAGTAGGATGAGTTCGCCCCCGTCCCGGACCAGGGGAGCGGTGATCGGCACAAGGGTGCGGAGGGCGCTGACGGCACGCGCCGTCACCGCATCGAGAACTGGCCCACGCTTCCAGTCCTCGGCGCGTGCCCGGAGCACCTCGACGTTGTCGAGCTCGAGCGACTCGACCTGCTTCGACAGCCACGCGACGCGGCGCTCCATCGGCTCGATCAGCACCCACTCGACATCGGGACGGGCGATGGCCAGCACGAGCCCGGGAAGGCCGGCGCCCGACCCGACATCTCCCACGCGACCGGAGAACAGGGGAGCGATGACCGCGCTGTTCAGGATGTGGCGTGACCACAGACGCGGCGGCTCAAGCGGGCCGATGAGCCCACGCTCTTCGCCGTGCTGGCCCAGTGCGTCAGCGAATCGCCGCGCAACCTCGATGCGGTCACCGAAGATCTCGACGGCGGCCGCGGGTTCGTGCTCGATCTCGGTCATCGTCATTTCGACACGCTCAGGAGGAGTGTTTCACGTGAAACGCGCGGCTCAGCCGCGACGGATCACCGTGTGGCGGTCGGCGCCCTCACCGTACGACTCGGAAACGAAGCCGCGCTCGGCCACGATGTCGTGGACGACCTTGCGCTCGTAGCTCGACATCGCGGGCAGCGACGCCTGCGAGGCGCCGTCGTCGAGGCGCGCGATCGCGCGGTCGACGAGAACGGTCAGCTCGTTCTGCCGCGCGTCGCGGGAGCCGCCGATGTCGAGGATCAGTCGCGAGAAGCGGCCCGTGCGGTTCTGCACCGCGATCCGGGTGAGCTCCTGCAGCGCCTGAACGGTATCGGGCGCGGCGATCAGCGCAACGGATCCGCCCGAAGGCGCCTCAACCGAGACGTAGGCGCGGCCGGCGCGCACGTCGAGGTCGAGGTCGCCGTCGATGTCGGCGATGTCGAGCAGACCCTCGATGAAGTCGGCGGCGACGTCGCCTTCCTCCTCGAGCTGGGCGACGGTCGCGGGGACCCTCTCCTCGCGCGCGTCGACAGGGGCGTACTCAGGGGACGTGGTCATGGCGTGATCCTCGTAGGTGACGTCGGGGGTGCGATCAGGAAGCGGAGCCGGTGCCGGGTGTTCCGGAGTCGGTCCCACCGGAGACCTGCCCACCCTGCTTCTGCCCGGGCCCTGGCTGCTTCTGCCCCTGCTTCTTCGCGCGCTGCTTGCTCACCGGCTGCTGGCGCTTCGGTGCCGCGGCCTTGGCGCGCTCGGCCTCTTCGTAGAGGCGCTGCTGCTCGGCGACGTACTTCTCCATCGGGACGACCTTGCCCGAGGCGTCGATCGCCTTGCCCTTCTTCGCGAGACGCTCCTCGCGGGCCTTTGCGGCGTCCGACCCGGGAGTCGGCATCTCGCGGATGACGAGGAACTGCTGGCCCATCGTCCACAGGTTCGACACGAACCAGTAGATGACGACACCGAGCGGGAAGAAGACACCCGAGAAGATGAAGCCCAGCGGCAGGATGTAGAGCATGATCTTCTGCATCTGGTACGCCTGGCCGGTCTTGGCCTCGGGCGACAGGTTCTTCGAGATGATCTGCAGCTGAGTGAAGAACTGCGAAGCGATCATCAGCACGACGAGCACGACGAGGATGATGATCGCCGGAGTGTTGCCGGTGTTGACCGCGTCGATGAGCGTCTCGTGCAGCGACGCGACGCCGAACAGCTTCGCGTTGTAGAACTCCTGCGTGAGCTCGGCGTTGAGCAGGCCCACACCGCCGATGCCGGCGGTGGCGTGCTTGGTCACGTCGTTGAGCACGCTGAACAGCGCGAAGAAGACGGGCATCTGCACGAGCAGCGGCAGGCAGCTCGAGACCGGCGTCGTGCCGTGCTTCTTGTACAGCGCCATCGTCTCGCGGCTCATCGCCTCACGAGAGAGCTGATCCTTCTTGCCCTTGTACTTCTCCTGAACTTTTCGCAGTTCAGGAGCGATTTCCATCATCTTGCGCTGGCTCTTGATCTGCCGCACGAAGAGCGGGATCATCGCCGAGCGCACGACGATCACCAGGCCGATGATCGCCAGCACCCACGTGATGCCGTCAGCCGGCGGAAGCCCGATCGCGGTGAAGAGCCAGTGCCAGAAGACGAGGACAGCCTCGACGGCCCACTTGAGCGGCCACAGGATGATCCCGAAGAGATCGAACCCGCCGTTCGTCGCTGGAGCGGACGGCGAGGGCGTCGAGGCGAGGGCTGACAAGAGATCCATGCGGAGGATCAGTCCTTTCCGGTGGGGGCGGGCACGACGAACCCGTGGCGGGTCAGCGCGTGCCGGAAGTTCTTGCGGGGCGGCACGTCGTCGACGCCGCCGGCCGCCCAGGGATGACAGCGCGCGATGCGCGCGGCGGTCAGTGCCGATCCGACGACGGCGCCGTGCTGCTGCACCGCACCGACGGCGTACGCCGAGCACGACGGGTAGTACTTGCAGACGTCGCCGTAGGCGTGGGAGATCGTCGCGCGGTAGCCGTGCAGCAGAGCCAGCACCGCGTTGCGGGGGAGCAGTGGGATGCTCCGCAAGGAATCGGATGCCGAGAACTCGGCGTCTCCGAACGCGTAGGCGGGAAGGACGCTCATGCGGCCCTCCGCGCGAGGCATTTCACGACGTCGCTGCGCAGATCATCGAAGGACGCGGATGCCGCGCTCGGAAGTGCGCGGATCACGACCTCGCTGCCGGGCGCGACCGCCTCGATCGACTCGAAGCACAGCGCCTTCAGCCGGCGACGGACGGTGTTACGCACGACGGCGCCGCCGACCTGCTTGCTCACGATGAAGCCGAACCGCGCCGGACCATCGGTCACGACGCGGTTCACGTAGGTGATGGTGTGCGCTCCGGCACACCGACGACCCCGACGGACGACGGCCTTGTACTCCGATCCGCGGGTGAGTCGGTGCGGCCTCGCGAGCACCGCTCGGCTCAGGCCGAGAGCTCGGTGCGCCCCTTGGCGCGGCGAGCCGAAAGGATGCCGCGGCCGGCGCGCGTGCGCATGCGGGCGCGGAAGCCGTGCTTCTTGGCGCGGCGACGGTTGTTGGGCTGGAAGGTGCGCTTGCTCATGGGGACTACTTCCGATCAGGTGTCACCGGGACGCTCGAGACCGGGGACGTGTGTACAGGGGCGACTGCCACGAGGGCATAAGTCAACCGATTAAGGCTACGTCGAGATGCCCGAGAACTCAAACCGAGCGCAGAACGTGGCATTATGCACCGGCGAGGC
>DATEOG010000025.1:0-7656 GCA_035274345.1 Gemmatimonadaceae bacterium | reverse complement strand
AGGTACACCGCGCCCGCCTGTGCTGCGTAGCACTTGATCCACGAATTCAGCGCCACGACTTTCGGCGCGGGTCCGATACCGCGGCGCCAGGGGAAGTCGTAGGCCGGCAGCACGGACGAGAGCACGACGCGAATTCCGTTCGCCTTCGCGATCTCGGTCATCGACATCAGGTTGTCCGCGATCATCGCCTGTGTGCTCGGTCCCGAATTGCCGGCGATGTCGTTGATGCCCGCGAGGATCACGACGACCTTCGGCTGAAGCGCGACGACGTCCTGCCGAAAGCGCACGAGCATCTGCGGCGTCGTCTGCCCACTGATCCCCCGCCCCACGTATGGCTTGCCGGGAAACATCGCCGGGAACGACTTCGCCCAGCCGTCGGTGATCGAGTTGCCCATGAATACGACACGCGCCTCGCCGACTGCGGGAGCGCCGAGTGCCGCATTGGCCTCCCGATAGCGACCGAGGAAGGCCCAGTCGTTCCGGTTCCGCGCGTCGACCGAGCGCTGATAGCTGGACAGGGAGTCGGCGGAGTTGGGCGGGGCCGGGGTCCAGCTTGCGGCGGCGGGGCAAGACGAGGCGCTCAGCGCGCTCGTGGAAGGCCCGGACGAGGTGCCAGCCGAGGCGCAGGCAGTGAGTGCGGCGACGAGGGCGCCGAGGGGCGTGAGCGTTGCGAAAGGCCGCATGGTCGCAGAGAGGGTGAGTGTCCGCGGGCAAGCTATGATCGAAGCGTGGGTTGGCTAGCCTCTCGAGCCAGCCCGTGGACCGCCGGACCTCTCGACCTTCACTCCTCCCGAACAAACCCCGATAGCGTTAGATTGCCCTCCATGCCCCGCGCGAACTTCCAACTCCAAGCTCCCTTCGAGCCCGCGGGCGATCAGCCCAAGGCGATCGCCGAGCTGCTGGCAGGGCTCGAGCGGAACGATCGCTTCCAGGCGCTGCTCGGCGTGACGGGCTCCGGCAAGACGATGACGATGGCCAACGTCATCGCGGAGTACGGGAAGCCGACGCTCGTCATGAGCCACAACAAGACGCTCGCGGCGCAGCTCTACGGGGAGATCAAGAGCTTCTTCCCGCACAACGCGGTCGAGTACTTCATCTCGTACTACGACTACTACCAGCCGGAAGCGTACGTCCCCACGACCGACACGTACATCGAGAAGGACGCGTCGATCAACGAGGACATCGACCGGTTGCGCCTGCGCGCGACGTCGTCACTGATGGAGCGCGACGACGTGATCATCGTCGCCACTGTGAGCGCGATCTACGGCCTCGGCGATCCGGTGTCGTATCGCGAGCAGATGGTGACGATCACGCAGGGCCAGCGCGTGAATCGCGACGACATCCTCCGCTCGCTCGTGAAGATCCAGTATAATCGCAACGACGTCGCGTTCGAGCGCGGAACCTTTCGCGTACGTGGTGACACGGTCGAGATCTTCCCGGCGTACGAGGAGCAGGGAGTTCGCGTCGAGCTCTGGGGCGACGAGGTCGAGCGCATCTCCAAGATCAACGTGCTCACCGGCGAGACGATCGCCGCGCTCGAGCGCGCGGCCATCTATCCGGCGAAGCACTTCGTCACGCAGCGTCCGACGCTCGAGCGTGCGGTGAAGCTGATCCGCGCAGAGCTCGTGGAGCGTCTCGCGGAGCTGAAGAACGCCGGAAGACTTCTCGAGGCGCAGCGGCTGGAGAGCCGCACGAACTTCGACATCGAGATGATGCTCGAGATCGGGACGTGCGCCGGCATCGAGAACTACTCGCGGCATCTCTCGGGGCGCGAGAGCGGCGAGCGGCCGGCGTGTCTGTTCGACTACTTCCCGGACGACTTCCTCGTCGTCGTCGACGAGTCGCACGTCTCCCTGCCGCAGATCGGCGGGATGTTCAACGGCGATCGCGCGCGCAAGCTCACGCTCGTGGACTATGGGTTCCGCCTCCCGAGCGCGCTCGACAACCGGCCGCTGATGTTCGACGAGTTTCTCGCGCTCACCCCACGTGCGGTGTTCGTCTCGGCGACGCCGGGCGAGCTGGAGCTGCGGCTGTCCGAGGGCGTCGTGGTCGAGCAGATCATCCGGCCGACGGGACTCATCGATCCCGAGATCGAGGTGCGGCCCGTGCGTGGACAGGTGGACGACCTGCTCGGCGAGATCCGCAAGCGCGCGTCGATCGGCGAGCGTGTGCTGGTCACGACGCTCACGAAGCGGATGTCGGAGGACCTCACCGACTATCTCCAGCAGGTCGGGGTGCGAGTGCGCTACATGCACTCCGACATCGACGCGATCGAACGCATGGAGATCGTGCGGGGCCTGCGCCTCGGCGACTTCGACGTCCTCGTCGGCATCAACCTGCTGCGCGAGGGGCTGGACATGCCCGAGGTGTCGCTCGTCGCGATCCTCGATGCCGACCAGGAGGGGTTCCTGCGATCGGACCGATCGTTGATCC
Organism: Gemmatimonadaceae bacterium; assembly: GCA_035274345.1. Classification (GTDB taxonomy): domain Bacteria; phylum Gemmatimonadota; class Gemmatimonadetes; order Gemmatimonadales; family Gemmatimonadaceae; genus AG11. The sequence goes on along the minus strand of DATEOG010000025.1, from coordinate 5,223 downwards.
AGACGGTCGGGCGCGCGGCGCGACACCTCAACGGCAAGGCGATCTTCTACGCCGATCGAATCACCGGCTCCATGCAGCGGTGCATCGACGAGACCGCGCGCCGGCGCGAGCTGCAACGCGCTCACAACGAGGAACACGGCATCACGCCGGTCTCGGTGTCGAAGAGCATCGATCAGGTACGCTTCATCACGCGCGTCGCGGATGCGCGCACCGAGCGTGACGAGGAGCGCGGACCGAGACGCCGGAAGGTCGCCGAAGCCGAGGCGCCGGGCTACGAGATGGTCGATCCCGAGACGCTCGTCGCGATGCTGGAACAGCAGATGCGCGAAGCGGCGACGGCGCTGGACTTCGAGGCGGCCGCGCGGCTGCGCGACCAGCTGTTCGAGGTGAAGGCGCGGATGGCGGGGAACACCAGCCGGCCGGCGGTCGCCGCCGACGCGGCGTCCGGCTCACGGCGGTGAGCGTCTCTGGAGCGTCGGAGGGAGAGGCGCACGGACCGCTCGTCCCGGTGCTCGCCGATCACGGTGCGCTCGCGATGGACGAGGCAGAGTTGCGCGATTGGGGTCGCAAGTTCGGGCGCTCGGCCCATCCGCCGTTGCTCATCACGCTGGCGGGCGACCTCGGCGCGGGAAAGACGACGCTCGTTCAGGCGATCTGCGAGGGCTACGGCGTGACCGGTGAGGTGACCAGTCCCACCTTTGCGCTCGTGCAGGAATACGAGGCGCCGCGATCGCCGGTCTATCATCTCGACCTGTATCGTCTCGATCGCCCGGAGCAGCTCGAAGCGCTCGCGTGGGACGAGATCCTCAGTGCGCGAGCGCTGGTCCTGGTGGAATGGCCCGACCGTGCGGGCGACAATCTGCCTGGTGGGCGCGTGACCCTCTCGCTCCAGCATCTGCCGGACGATCCCGGGCGTCGATTGCTGTATGCGGGGTGGCATTCGTGATCACCCTGGTCCTCGAGGCATCGACATACGCGGGAAGCACGGCCGTGATCGACGGCTCGCGCGTCATTGCCGAGCGCGCGGTCGCGATGCGTGGACGGGAACACGAGGCGCTGATGCCGGCCGTGGCCGACGCTCTCGGTGATGCCGGTGTCGGACCGGGGGCGATCGAGCGCGTCGTGTGTGGCGCCGGACCAGGCAGCTTCACGAGCCTGCGCATCGCGGGAGCGATCGCCAAGGGGATGGCGCTCGCCGCGGTGTGCCCGCTCGTCCCGGTCTCCTCCCTCGCACTGGTCGTCGCGTCGCGGGAGCCGTTCGCGCCCGGACGATACCTCGCAGCGATCGATGCGCTGCGCGGCGAGCACTACGTCGGCCTGTTCGAAGTCGGGGCCGCGAGTGCCGTCCGCGCTCTCGGCCCCGAGCGCCGTGTGCTCTCCGCGGAGGTGCTCGAACTGGCGGCGTCTCACGACGCGGTGGCGGTGGGTCCCGGTCGCGAGGGTGCGGCGCACGTCGATCCACTCGCCGCCGCAGCGGTCAGGCTCATCGAACTTCTCGACTCGACGCCCGCTGCCGATCTGGCTGGATGGGAGCCGGCCTACGGACGGCTTGCCGAGGCCCAGGTGAAGTGGGAAGCGACCCACGGTCGGTCGCTCGAGGCCGTATGACGACGGTGGCCTCGAAACCGCTGCACATTCGGCGGGCCGTCCGCGCGGACCTCGCCGACATGCTGCGCATCGAGCAGGCGTCGTTCGCCGATCCCTGGACCGTGGACTCGCTCGCCACGGCGCTCTCCCTGGACCGGATGCACGTGCTCGTGGCCGAGTCCGTCGGAGAAGGGCACACCGGCGGGGATGCCGGCAACGGACTGCTGGGCTATGTTGTGGCGCTTCTGATCGGTCCCGAGGCGGAGATCGCCGACCTGGCCGTCGCACCGGAAGCTCGGCGGCTGGGGGTCGGACGAGCACTGCTCGAGCGGGTGCTCGCCGAGCTCCAGGAGGCGGGGGCACGGACCGCCTATCTCGAGGTCCGGGAGTCGAACGGAGCCGCTCGAACGCTGTACGAGACGAGCGGATTCGGGTCCGTCGGGCGGCGGCGTCGCTACTATCGAAACCCGGTGGAGGACGCGCTGCTGCTCATGCGGGAAATCGGTCCGACCTGAAGTGAAGTATCACGTTAAGTAGCTGGCGTAGCATGTGGTGTGGCGGTGGTTTACGGATGTGTGCACGGATTTGGTGGCGTCATCAATGGACGTAATCTTTAGCGTGTGCGGCGAGGCAACGACAACTCGCCCAGGAGGAGTGTATGAGCCGGAGCTTGAACAAGGTGACGCTGATTGGAAACCTCGGAAACGATCCCGAGGTCCGCTCGACGACCGGAGGCAATCGTGTGGCGACGTTCTCGCTCGCGACGAGCCGGTCGTGGAACGACGCGAGCGGCACGAAGCAGGAGAAGACGGAATGGCACCGCTGCGTGGTGTGGAACACGAAGAGCTCGCAGCTGGCGGACATCGTCGAGAAGTACGTGAAAAAGGGAGACAAGCTGTACGTCGAGGGACGGATCGAGTACCGCCAGTGGCAGGACAAGGACGGCCAGACGCGGTACTCCACCGAGATCAACGTTCGCGAGCTGATCATGCTCGGCGGCGGCTCGGGTGCGTCGCGTTCCGGCGGTGAGTTCGACAGCGAGGCTGCGAATGGTGCACGGCAGCGTGCCGCCAGCCCGGCAAAGGCGAAGACCGCCGGCGGCGACGACTTCGAGGACTTCCCCGGCGCGCTGGCGGACGAAGACGACGATCTGCCGTTCTGACCCTGACGCATGCGACAAGAACGGGCGGCGCTCACCGGAGCGCCGCCCGTTCTCATTGTGGGTTGCGGTTCAGTTGGCGGGCAGGACGTAGAGCGCTTTCTCGTCCAGCGGGAGGCGGATCGAGAGGTGGGTGCCCGGTCCGATGGCGATCGTCCCCGTCGTTGGCGCCCGTGTCCGAGCGAGGAGACGCGCGACCACGTTGATGCTTCCCCGGATCGCCAGCTCGGGAGGAATGGTCAGCGTCTCGGTGCGACCGGCGAACACGGTACCCAGACGGCGCGTGCCGACGCTCGCGGCGGAGATGAAGACGTCCGCCTGCGCCAGCGACTCGTTCTTGAACTCGATGGTGCTCGGCTCGTTCGCCTCGGGGTCGAGCTCCGATGTCGTACGGGCTCGGTGACACGCCGAGATCGCGGCGAGTGCGAACAGCGCGAGAATGCGGCGGGCGCGAGCGATGTGCGAACGAGAAGTCGTCATGAGATCACCGAAGGTAGGCGCCCGATGTAGCGGGCGCATCCGAGGTACGGGCGCGTGGTCCAACATGATGTGCTGCCGCATCGGCGATACCAAACCCGCCTCGACCGAGCGGAACTCTCGAAAGCGGATCCGTGCGGCACCGAGCCGCGCTCATGGGGTACGACACCTGTCGCGGTCTGCGCCCTGCATGCACGGGCCGCGCGACCACACGTCATCCTAGATCTCATACCCGGAGAACCGAGCATGATTCGCAGTCGACGCGACCGGCTCGCCCGCGGGGCGACGGTCGTCGCTCTCCTTTCGCTCGCCTCTGGACTGGCGGGGGCACAGCAGCCGGCGTCCGCTCCAGACGCCGCCAAGACCGCGGCCGCCGTCGCACAGCTGCAATCGCTGAGCGACGCGTTTGCGACTGTGGCAGAGCGGGTGAGGCCCAGCGTCGTCTACATCACGGCCCGACAGACGCGGACGCTGGCGCAACGGAACCAGCGCAGCGCGCCGTCGATCCCGGGATTGCCGCCCGAGCTGCGCCGCTACTTCGAGATGCCCGGTGGGCCCGACGGAGCTCCCCCGCCGCGCAGCGGACGAGCTGCCGGCTCCGGGTTCATCGTGACTGCCGATGGCTACGTGCTCACGAACGCGCACGTCATCGACAGTTCCACGCAGGTGACCGTGCGGCTGCTCGACCGCCGCGAGTTTCCCGCGCGGATCGTCGGCACGGATCCGACGACCGACGTCGCCGTGCTCAAGATCGAGGCGACCGGACTGACCCCGGCGCCCCTCGGGGACAGCGACAACGCGCGCGTCGGCGAGTGGGTGCTGGCGATCGGCAATCCGCTGGGGGAGAACCTCACCTTCACGGTGACGCAGGGGATCATCAGTGCCAAGGGGCGCTCGCTCGCACTGCCCAACCGCTCCCAGAGCAGCATTCAGGATTTCATCCAGACCGACGCGGCGATCAATCCGGGCAACTCCGGTGGACCGCTGATCAACGTGCGAGGGCAGGTGATCGGCATCAACGGCGCGATCGCCAGTCCGACCGGCTTCAGCGCGGGCTACGGCTTCGCGGTGCCGATCAACCTGGCGCGCGCGGTGATGAGCCAGATCCGCACGAACGGCCGAGTCGAGCGTGCGGCGCTCGGCGTCCTCGTGCGCGACGCAACGACGGACGACGCGGCGTACGTGCATCTCTCCGACAATCGCGGAGTGGTGGTGCAGGACTTCGGGAGCTTCGACTCGCCGGCGCGCCGCGCCGGGCTTCAGCCGGGCGACGTGATCATCTCCGTCGACAAGCGCCGCGTCGACTACGTGGCGCAGCTGCAGGAGGCGATCGCGTTCCGGAAGCCGGGCGAAACGGTGGAGGTCGAGGTAGCGCGAAAGGGTGGGCAGCGCGCGACCTTCCGCGTCCCGCTTCAGCGCTCGTCGCCGATCGAAGCGGCGATCGCACCGGAGAAGCCGGCGCCGGACGACCGCGGCGGGCCGCCCTCCGAATCGACGGTGCCGGCCCTCGGACTGACCGTGGCACCGATCGATGCGACGACCATGCGTGGCATGGAAGTGCCCGATGAGGTGCGCGGCGTGATCGTCACCGAGGTCGACGACGCGAGTCCCGCTGCGGGGCGGCTCGCGACGCCGCAGACGGGTGGGCCGGACATCATCCTCTCGGTCGAGGGCGTGGCCGTGACGACACCCGAGGCGCTCAAGGCGGCCCTGCGATCGGCGAAGCCCGGTGAGATCGTCTCGCTGCGGGTCTACAACGTGGCGACGAAGGGTCGGCGGATCGAACGTGTGCGGCTGATGGCGTCGACCGATCGCTGATTCCCGCCGGCCGTTGTGCGATGATTTGATTCGTCCCTTCGTGCCTGGCGGCGCGAGGGGACGAATCGCGTCGGGGGGCGTCGACGCCGCCGGACGTGCGCCAGGTCACATTGAATGGTCGCGCTCGTTTCGCCGCTGCCGGCGGATCGTCTTGTGAGCAGCCTCCCGCCGCCGCCGGCGGC
>DATEOG010000024.1:0-4517 GCA_035274345.1 Gemmatimonadaceae bacterium | reverse complement strand
GGGCGGCCGCCGCACGAGCTGCTCGGGGTCGAGCGGGCGAGCGATCTCAGCGCTGCGCTCGCGAAGTGCGAGCGTTCGGTCGTGCAGGAGCCGTTGGAGGTCGCGTTGGAGCATGGATGGGCCGGACGGGTACGATGTGCGGCGCAGTATAGCGCGGCCGGCAGCAGGAATGTCCATGTGGCCGGCCTTTCGCTGCAGTAATTTCAAACGCTTGTGCCCGCCGCTCATCCCGTCTTCACGGAGATCATCGATGTCGTTGTCCCGCACCGCCGCCGGCTTCGCGCTCGGTGTGCTGCTCGCCAGTCCATCGCTCGTGCATGCGCAGGCCACCGCGCCCGCGAGGTCGGGTGCGTCGGCACCCAAGACGATGCTCGAGCTTCCGCGCAAGCACACCGGAAAGCCGACGACTGCGGCCATCACTCCCGCAGACCTCATGACGCGGCTCTACATCTATGCCGACGATTCGCTCATGGGTCGTCAGGTCGGCACCGTGTACAACCTGCGAGCGACCGCGTACATCGAGCGCGAGGTTCGTAAGCTCGGCCTCGTGCCCGCGGGTGACAGCGGTGGCTACTTCCAGGACATCCCGCTGTTCCTCAACTACAACGATTCGGCAGCGACATCGCTCAAGATCGGCGGCGAGACGCTCGTCTACGGCAAGGACTTCTTCCCGATCCCGCGTACCGGTCGCACCATCGCGTTCGACGCCGCACCGGTGATCTACGCGGGCACGAACGCCGATTCGAGCACCTGGCCGACGACCGAAGCCGTCGCCGGCAAGGTGGTCGTCCTCACAGTGCCCGCAGGGGCGAGTCCGGTTCGCGGCGTCCTCTTCGGCGCCAAGTCGCGGTTCGCGAAAGCGGCGGCGATCTTCGTCTCCAGCCTGGATCGCTTTCCGGCGGCGGTGCTTCCGCAGATCGGACGCAGCACCGCGCTACGCGCCGAAATGGTGCCGGACGCCGCACCGACCTCCTTCCTCGTGACACCTAGAGTCGTCTCGATGCTGTTCGGCTCACCCGACAGCCTGAAGGCGGGCGCGGCCGGCAAGCCCATCGCCGGTAAAGCCGTGCTCCACGAGGAGCGCGCGCCGGGCCGCAACGTCGTGGCCATCCTGCCGGGCTCCGATCCGGCGCTTAAGGGCCAGTATGTAGCCGTGGGCGCCCACAACGACCACGTCGGCTTCAATACGGAGCCGGTCGATCACGACTCGCTGAAGGCCTTCATGATGGTGGCGCGGCCCCAGGGCGCCGACAGCCCGATGGGGGTGAAGCCCACGGACGAGCAGGTCGCACGCATCCGTGTGCTCACCGACAGCCTCCGCAAGGCGCACGGCGGCGCGCGTCCCGACTCGATCTTCAACGGCGCGGACGACGACGGCTCCGGGACAGTAAGCGTGCTCGAGATCGCAGAGGCACTCTCCAAGGCGCCGACCAAGCCGAAGCGGTCGATCCTGTTCGTCTGGCACACGGGCGAGGAGGCGGGACTCTACGGGTCCCAGTACTACACGGACCATCCAACGGTGCCGCGCGACTCGATCGTCGCGCAGCTCAACATGGACATGGTCGGCCGCGGCGCTTCGACCGACGTCACCGGTTCGGCCAAGGACGGTGGTGACCTGCGCGGCGGGCCCGGCTACGTCCAGCTCGTCGGCTCACGCCGGCTCTCCACGGAGCTCGGCGACCTGATCGAGGACGTCAACAAGACCAACAAGCTCGGTCTCGCCTTCGACTACGCCATCGACGCCAACGGACACCCGCAGAACATCTATTGCCGAAGCGACCATTACGAGTACGCCCGCTACGGCATCCCGGTGGTGTTCTTCACGACGGGCGGCCATTCGGACTACCATCAGGTGACCGACGAGCCCCAGTACATCGATTACGCCCGCATGGCACAGGTGGCGAGCCTGGTTCATGACTCGGCGATCCGTATCGCCAACCTCGATCACCGTATCGCGGTGGACAAGCCGAAGCCGGACCCGACGGGGCGCTGCGTGCAGTAAGCACCCCTGCCGGAGGCGGGCTGGGCCAGGATGAGGAATGGGCAGCCGATGACGGCTGCCCATTCGCTTTGGCGGTGTATATTGGGGCATGCGATTCCCCCCGCTTCTGCTCGCCTGCGCGCTGGTCGCGTGTGCATCGGGCGGCAAGACAGCCTCGTCGGAGGGTACGGCGGCGGTACAGGCGGTCACCCCCGGTGCCGGACTCGCGCCGGCGAGCTTCGTACGCACCACGGCTGATGCGCCTGCGATTCGCAGCATCGAGGTGCGCGACGGACTGTCTCGTCAGACGGCGATGCGCAGCCTGAACGAGCTGCTATCGCAGAGATACGTCGTGGACGTCGTCGATCCACGCGCGGGCTTCGCGATGACCACCTGGCAAGCGAGCCTCGTGCGAGAGGGCGTCCCGGACCCGCGTTACCGCACCCGCTTCGTGGCCCGCTTCGTCGACGAGTGGAAATCGCTCCAGCTCCGCTCGGAAGCGCGCTTCACGCGCGGTCAGGAGCCCGACGTGGGCTACGACTCCGCGCAGCTGGACTCGCTGGCGAACGACGTGCGCACTAAGCTCGGCAAGAAGCCGTAGCGATCAGCGCGGCTTCAGCGCGTCGAGCTGCCAGCGCGAGCCTTGCTTTGTAAGTGTGGCATGGCGCGGCAGGCGATTCGTGGAAACCGGCGCCTTCGTCGTGCGATCGATGTACTCCACCACCAGAGTGACGTCCGCATCGGCAACGACACCGCCGCTCAGCTGGACCGAGCGCGGCGCGTCCACCCTGATCCGGATGTCGTACTTTTCGAGTGCACTCTGCCAACGAGTGAGCTCCGCTTCGTCCACGCGCGGGAACGCAACGCGAGCCTCAGCGAGATCGCCGCGCTGGATCGCATTCGTGTAGGCGCGAATCCCGGTCGCGACCGCACTGTTCAAAGCGCGCTGCGCGTTCGCTACGCTGTCCTTCTTCGCCTGCTCCGCGAGCTTGCTCGTGTCGACCATGCCGCCGACGAGCGCTGCGTTGCTCACGCTGTCTGCCCGTGCGCTGTCCACCTTGCGCGTGCTGTCCGCTCGCCGAGTGCTGTCCACCCTCGCCCGCGCGTAGCGGGCTTCCTGACCCAACCGCGACGACTTCGCCAACATGCTCCAGGCGATCGCCACGATGGCGACCACGCCGAGCACCCACGGCCAGATGCGGCGTTTGCTCGCGGGCGCCGTCGGCCCCCGGCGCGGCGTCTTCAGCACCGCAGCTCTCGCCGCAGCCCGGGCCGCCGTCGCCTCGTCCGTCCCGGCCGCGCCGAACACGATCGTCTGCGCACTGCGCGGCGTCTCCTTGCGCGGCAGCACCGACCCGTCGCTGCTCAGCCTGCGCGTGTGCGCGCCGCTCAGCGCGTCGCGCACCTCCGCGGCCGAGCCGTAGCGCTCGTCAGGCGTGCGCGCGAGCAGCTTCACGATCACGCGATCGATCGCGTCGGGGATCCCCGGATCGAGCTCCTGTGCATGCGGCGGGTTCTCCGACAGCCGGCGCTTGATCATCTGCTCGCGCGTCGGCGCGTCGAACGCGGGCGCAGCGGTGAGCATGAGGTGCAGGATGCAACCCAGCGCGTAGAGATCACTGCGCGCGTCGATCGGATCGCCGAGCAGCTGCTCGGGGCTCATGAACTCGGGTGTGCCGATCACGAGGCCCGTGCGCGTCAGCGCCTCGCCCGCGCCCTCCTGCATCGCCTTGGCGATCCCGAAGTCGACGACCTTGGCCACCTCGCGCCCGCTCCTGGTCCGCGTGACGAGGATGTTGTCCGGCTTGAGGTCACGGTGCACGATCCCGAGCTCGTGCGCGGCACCGAGGCCATCGGCGATCTGCCGTGCAATGTCCACGGCGCGCTCGAGCGCGAAGGGCGCCTCGCGCGCGAGCAGGCGCGAGAGCGGCTCGCCGTCCACGTACTCCATCACGAGGTAGACGAGCCCCTCGCTCTCGCCGTAGTCGAACACCGCGGCCACGTTCGGATGAATGATGCGTGCCGCGCTCGACGCCTCGCGCGCGAACCGCGACGCCGACTCGGCGTCGTTCACCAGCGAGGGACTCATCACCTTGACCGCGCACTGGCGGTTCATCTTCACGTGCTCGCCGAGGTAGACGCGGCCCATGCCGCCCTCGCCGATGCGCTTGAGGATGTGGTACCGCTCCGCGAGGACGCTCCCGATCAGCGAGTCGGAGCCCTTTGGGCGCAGCGCCGTGCCGTCGGCGGGGCAGAAGCGGGCCGCCGTCTCGTATTCGGTGCCGCAGTGCGGGCACACCTTGAGCACCGCGATCGCTGGCTGGCTCTCGCTCGTCTGCTGTGCCAGCCCCCCCGAACCCAGTTGGCTGGTGTGCAGCGATTGCTCGTCGGTGTCGGACGCGACGACCGGCCCCTTACCCAACCGAGTAGGCGGAGGCGACGGATTGGTCTCGTCGGGCGTGTCTGACGTCATCGGCTGTAGAGTATGCGCGACGACGCGGCCCGCGTAAGTCCAACCGAACAAAACGGGAACGCC